>DJOI01000059.1:0-9261 GCA_002439605.1 Candidatus Segatella mututuai
AAAGACTCATACACCAATGTGGGTTCGTTGTAGCTGACCAAAAACTTTGGTTCATCAACCCTCATTACAAACAGAAGTTCCACCTTACCCCAAGGCTCTTGCCACATTGGGTATGGAGAGTGAAGTATATCAGAAATTTCTTCACCACTTCATGTTGGTATGTATTAGGCTTAGGCAATAAATAGAAGTTATGCTCGTTAGACAAATATAAAATAATGAAACAATGGCTATGACGACAAAATATGGGGACACGACCGAGCATTCTTTGCAGAAGAAACTCTCTTCTATCCTTATTGCGACTGCGAGGACAGAGCCATTCTATTCACTCGTTTGGTTCGTGACTTACTTGGTTTAAAGTGCATCTTGATATATTATCCTGGCCATCTTGCTTCCGCCGTTTGCTTCAACCAACAAGTAACAGGAGATTACATCTCGCTGAAAGAAAATAGGTTTGTGATTTGTGACCCGACATACATTGGAGCACCAGTCGGTTTGTCCATGCCTAATATGGATAATCAATCAGCAAATGTTATTATTTTAGAGTAAAAACAGCCGCTCTTTGCATCATAACTGAAAGTATATACAGGCGAGAAAAATATTACTTGGCAGGATGCCTTTGCTCTTAGCCAACTCTTGGAATCCAAGTTACAAGAAGGTAAAAGGTGCGTGATATTCATAGATGAATTAGCTTTAGATGATTTGTTCTAAGTAAAATGAAAGCTATATAGAAATCTTTAATCTTAAAAATATTAAAAACTTTCTGTATATTAAAAGTTTAGGTTAATTTTGCAACTTAAACGGATATTAATATCACTTATGAGTTTAACAAAGATAGTCAGTAACGTCTTCAAACCTCGCCAAAAGGAGTTGGAGAAGTACTTGTATGATGCAGAACATTTGCAGCACAATGTACTCATGCACCTTCTGGAGAAGGGAAAAAATACAGAATACGGCGTTAAGCATCTACTAAACAATACCGATACTTACGAGAAGTTTGCCAACAATATACCTGTCAACACCTACGAGGAACTGAAAGGCGACATCGACCGTATGCGCCACGGCGAGCAGAATGTGTTGTGGCCAGGTACTGTGAAATGGTATGCCAAGTCGTCGGGAACCACCAACGACAAGAGTAAGTTCATTCCTGTGTCACGCGATGGATTGCATAACATTCATTATGCAGGTGGTTTCGATGCAGTTGCCTATTATCTGAGAAATCATCCAGAGAGTAAGCTCTTTGATGGAAAAAGCCTCATTCTTGGTGGAAGTCATTCGCCCAACTATAATGTCTCAGGTAGTTTGGTGGGCGACTTGAGTGCCATCCTCATCGAGAATATCAATCCCTTGGCCAACTTGGTGAGAGTACCCAAGAAGCAGACAGCCTTGTTGAGCGACTTTGAGGTGAAGCGCGACCGTATAGCCCGTGAGACAATGAACAAGAATGTGACCAACATATCGGGAGTTCCAAGCTGGATGCTTAGTGTCTTGGTACGTGTTCTCGAACTTACGGGTAAAAAGCATTTGGAGGAAGTATGGCCCAATTTGGAGGTGTTCTTTCATGGAGGTATAGCCTTTACTCCTTATAGAAAGCAATACGAGCAGCTCATCACTTCGCCTGGCATGAACTATATGGAGACCTATAATGCCAGCGAGGGATTCTTTGGTTTGCAGGACGATCCTTCCGACCCAGCCATGTCGCTCATGGTCGATTATGATGTCTTCTATGAGTTTATCCCGATGGATGAGTTTGACACGGACGATCCTACCGTGGTGCCTCTTCAAGGTGTGGAGTTAGGCAAAAACTATGCGATGGTCATCACCACCTCTTGTGGCTTGTGGCGTTATCTCATCGGCGATACGGTAAAGTTTACCAGCAAGAATCCATATAAGTTTGTCATTACCGGACGTACTAAATACTTTATCAATGCCTTTGGTGAGGAACTCATCATGGACAATGCAGAGAAAGGATTGAAGTATGCGTGCGAGAAAACTGGAGCTCAAGTGGCAGAATATACAGCAGCACCCGTCTTTATGGACAGTAATGCCAAATGTCGCCACCAGTGGCTCATAGAGTTCTCCAAGGAGCCGGCAAGTCTTGACGAGTTTGCTTCCCTGCTCGACAAGCGTCTGCAGGAGATCAACAGCGACTACGAGGCCAAGCGTTTCCACGACGTTACGCTGCAGCATTTGGAGATAGTGAAGGCTCGTCGGGGCCTCTTTAACGACTGGCTCAAGAGCAAGGGCAAGTTGGGAGGTCAGCACAAGGTGCCTCGCCTGAGCAACAGCCGAAACAATATCGACGAGATGCTCAAGCTCAACAAGCTATAATCATCATGTGCAAAAAGGTAGATACAGAAAGATAACAATGATAGACAAGATAGACAAAAGGATTAGGACTCATAAGAAAGCAAATGCCATGTATTTGCTCCTTTATGTCTTTGCCTTTTTGCTCTTGGCTTCGTGTGCCAAGATGGGACAGCCTGATGGCGGATGGTTCGACGAGACACCACCAAAGGTAATAGGTGCCAATCCTGCGGACAAGGGGGTGAATGTGACATCAAAGAAAATAAACATTTACTTCGACGAATATGTCAAGATAGACAATCCTACCGAGAAAGTGGTAGTGTCGCCCCCTCAGCTCGAAATGCCCGAGATCAAGACGGCTGGCAAGAAAATCCAGGTGTCGTTGGTCGACTCTCTGAAGCCTAATACCACCTATACTATAGACTTCTCTGATGCCATCAGCGACAATAATGAGAGCAATCCTATGGGAAACTACACCTATAGTTTCTCTACGGGCGAGAAGATAGATACAATGGAGGTGTCTGGCTATGTGTTGGAATCAGAGAACTTAGAGCCCGTCAAGGGCATCTTGGTAGGTTTGTATAGCGATACTTCCGATTCGGCTTTTCGTACCAAGCCGATGCTTCGTGTGAGTCGTACCGACAGCCGGGGGCGCTTTGTCATCAAAGGTGTAGCACCTGGCTCTTATCGCATCTATGCCCTTCAAGACATGGATGGCAACTATATGTTCAGTCAAAAGAGCGAGAAGATAGCTTTCTCTCACGACATCATCGTGCCATCGTTTAAGCCTGATACGCGTCAAGATACAACATGGGTCGACTCTTTGCATATCAAGTCAATTGATCAGGTTCCGTATACTCATTTTCTTCCTGATAATATAGTGCTAAGGGCTTTTACAGAGCCACTTACCGATCGTTACTTTCTCAAGGCGGAGCGCAAGGATGCCACTAATTTTTCACTCTTCTTCAGTTATGGTGATTCAATCATGCCTACTGTCAGAGGATTGAACTTTAATGCCAAAAATGCTTTCCTCATCGAGTCTTCTTTACAGAAGGACACGCTTACCTACTGGCTTCGTGATACAGCCTTGGTCAATCAGGACACGTTGCGACTGGAGTTGAGCTATCGTATGACAGACAGTACAGGTGTACTTGTCTCACGTACCGATACGCTCGATGTACTGGCAAAAGAATCGTATGCCAAGCGACAGAAACGGCTCAACAAAGAATTGGAAGATTGGACCAAGAAGCAGGAGAAGCGCAAGAAGAAAGGTGAACCATACGATTCGGTCATGGCTCCCAAGCCTTTGGATGTAAAGATAGGACTGGCTTCGCAGTTGGCTCCCGACCAGAACATCAGTTTCTCGTTCCCTACACCCCTTGCCCATGCCGATACGGCTGGCATTCATCTTTATGCCAAGCACGACACGTTGTGGTACAGAGCTCCTTTCGAGTTTGATGACATGGGCAACCGAAACTATAAGCTGCGAGGCGAGTGGCGTCCCGACATAGAGTATAGTCTTGAGATAGATTCGGCGGCATTTGTCGATATTTATGGACTGGCTTCCAAGCCTATAAAGCAAGGTTTCAAGGTTTCTTCGCTCGATGAATACAGCACCTTGTTGGTCAACATAACAAGTCTTGAAGACGAGCATCTGCTGGTACAGCTACTCAACGCACAGGACCAGGTAGTGAAAGAAACCAAAGCTGTTAATGGAGTGGCTGAATTTTTTTATCTGAAGCCCGAGAAATATTACCTGCGTCTGATAGTTGACAGCAACAACAATGGCAGATGGGATACTGGCGATTACGATAAAAATCTACAGGCGGAAGAGGTGTATTACTATCCAGAGGTCATAGAGTGCAAGGCCAAATGGGATATTACCGAGAGTTGGAATCCCACGGAACGATCTCTCGACCGGCAGAAGCCAGGTGCCATTACCAAGCAAAAGCCAGACAAGGAGAAAAAAGTAAAAAATCAAAACGCTGATCGTGCCAAGAAATTGGGCATTCAGTATGTTCCTAAAATGTAAGAGATATGATGAAATTTCTGAAAAAATCAGCACTGATAGCTATCTTGCTGTTTATGGTCAACACTACAGTGTCGGCCCAGTGTACATTTCGTAACACTGCATTCAAATCTGGTGAGTACTTAGCCTACAACCTCTATTACAATTGGAAGTTCGTATGGGTAAAGGCAGGTACTGCCAGTATGTCTACCATACAGACCACCTACAGGGGCAAACCCGCCTATCGTGGTTCGTTGGTGACGCGAGGCAACAAGCGAGTAGACGATTTCTTTGTACTTCGCGACACGTTGCTTTGTTATAGCAGCACCGACCTTGCTCCGCTCTATTTTCGTAAAGGAGCTCGTGAAGGCAAGCGCTATACTGTAGACGAGGATTATTACAGCTATGCTGGCGGAAAATGCCATGTACGTATGCATCGCCAGCGCCACGATGGTACTCATCAATGGAAAAAGGCTGCTTATGAAGATTGTGTTTTCGATATGATGAACATCTTTTTGCGTGCCCGCAGCTTCGACCCTGTCAATTGGAAAAAGGGCTATGTCGTTAAGTTTCCTATTGTGGATGGAAATGGCCGTACACCAGCCCAGATTAAGTTCTTCGGCAAGGAAACTATCAAGGCTGACAATGGTTTGAAATATCGTTGTCTGCGCTTGGCTTACATGGAGTTAGAAGACGGTAAGTACAAGAGGATAGTTGATTTTTATGTTACCGATGACAAGAACCACGTGCCAGTGCGTCTTGACATATTCTTGAAGTTTGGTAGCGCCAAGGCTTTCCTCGTCGGCATGAAAGGAATAAGAAATCCCATCACTTCCATAGTAAAGTGATAAGCAAGACAGGTCAAGCCCAATGGCTTCGCAGCTTGGACTTGACCTTTTGAGAGAGATTTCTGTTATTTTATTCTTGTCGTTTACGATGCAAAGATACAGTTTTTTTCGTAAATGGCATGTTATGGAAGTGTTATCTTTAAGTTAACGTTTTTCTGATGGTGCTTGGCTTGTCACTCTGTTTATGTATCCCGATAAGCTTGTGTTTTCGCACCTTATTGCTTGCTTGAAAGTTTAGGCAGTGCAATGGTAAATTCCGTCCACTTGTCTTTCTCGCTCTTCAGACTTATCTTTCCTCCATGGGCATTTACTACCTGCAGTACATAGTTCAGGCCTATACCAAATCCCTTTCGGTCCTTGTTGCTGTTTTTCTCGTGTTCCGCAGCACGCTCAAAGCGATTGAATACCAATTTTTGCACGCTCTTCGATATTCCAATTCCCTCGTCGTATACCTTGATATATATATAGTGGTTGTCCTCGAGGGTAGAAATGCGTATGTTGATCTCTTCTTTCGAGTATTTGGTGGCGTTGTCTACTAAGTTGCTGATAGCCTCCCTCAGATATTCCTCGTCTGCAGGCACTGTCTTTACCTTTAGCTGGGTGGAAATATGAATGGTCTTGGTAGTCTTGGCTTTGTATTTATCGGTCACATCCTCTATCATGGATTCTAAGTTTACTTCCGTCTTCTGAATATTCAGCTTTCCATGTTCCAATTTCGAAATAGTGAGCAGTCGGTTGATGAGCGCTAAGAGATGCTGTGCTTCGTCCTCTACGATGTTAAAATACTTTTCCTTTATTTCTGGCTTCTTCTCCAGCACTCCGCTGTGCAGGTAGCGTGTGCCCATGATGATGGAAGTCAAGGGCGACTTCATGTCGTGCACCATGGCATACGAGAAATCCTCGCGCAGAAGGCGAACTCGCTCTTGTTCGTTGATGTAGTTTATTTGGTCTATGAGGCTTAGGATGATGACGATGGTAGTGAGGAACGAGGTGACGATGATGAAAGAACTTTGGTGGAATGCAGACAACAAGGCTTGTACTCTGACTTTTGGTGTCAAGTCCCATGCATTTTCATAGCCCATTTGGTGGACTGTCATCTGGAAGGTATTGAACATCCAAAACAACTGCATGGACAGCACGGCTATCAATGCTATGATGCTGAGTACTTTGGTTCGGTTGCTATTCATATTCTTTCTCTATTAAAAATTTCGGCATCTTCTTTCTTACCGCTATGAAGCCATAGATGAGCATGACTGTGCCCACTATGGCGAGCACAATGTCCAAAGGTTTGGGTTCCAGAGTCATTGGCACGAGATTAGAAGTGAAATATATGGCAAACAAGACGATGGTGCTACGGGTCTTACGGTATATCCAGCAACCATAGCATGTGGTTATGAATCCCTGGAATGTGAGTTCTACCGCAAAATCGCCATTTGCTTTCATCGACATCATGCTGGCAGGCAACATCATGACGCATAGGGTGAGTAACTGTATCCATTTCTTCTTGCCGCAGCGGATGAGCTCTTCCTGTATGGCTCCATAGAAGATGTAAGCAGAGAAGAAAGAGCCTAACACGGCAAAAGGAATATATGTGAGGTAGTTTATGTCCTTCATATCCTTGGGAAGAAAGTCGATATTGAATAGATTTGATGTGGCATTGAAGGCGAGCGTCATGCCGATGATGGGCATGCAGGTGTATGCCATCGCTTTCCACTTGTCAGAAGGGAGCACCTTGCCAAGTGAGAACTTAGAGAACTTATAGTGCCCGAAGGTGAGCCACACGACAAGCATGGTCAAGAAGCAGAGACCGATGACAAAAGGAAAAAATTCTTGGTTGAGGAAAGCTGCATTGTCCAAGCTGTCTTTGTTTTTTCCTGTTGCCATATAGATTCCCATGATGCTACCTCCGATGAAGAGCGTAATCAGGAATTCTGCGATGAGCAGTATGTAATATAGTATTGCTTTCAGCATAAGTTATAACCTTGTTGTCGTTTTATTCTTAAACTTGAAGTCTGAATCCCACTCCTCGGATAGTTTTCAGTTGAATGCTCGGATCGTCCTCCAGCGCTGTGCGAATCTTCTTGATGAATACATCGAGGCTGCGGGATGCAAAGTAGTCCTTGTTTTCCACACCCCAGAAACGGCTCAGCACAGCTTCACGTCGCACCACTTCGTTCTTGTTTACCGCCAAGAGCTCCAGTATTTTTGCCTCACGTGCCGTAAGCATCTTCTCGCTATCGTCCTCCTGGTTTCTCAGCGTGGCATGGTTGGCATCAAGGATGTATTTGCCCAGTTTTACGAGCTGGCTGCTGTTCTTGCTGCGTTTGCCTTCCTTCAGTCGCATGAGGCTCTGTATGTGTGCATCCAGTTCTTCGGGTATGAAAGGTTTCTTCACATAGTTGTTAGCTCCAGCAGCATAGCCTTCCTTCAGATCCTTGGGCGATGTAAGGCCTGTGGTGAAGAGTATGATGGTATCGCCATCTACCTCGCGTATTTTTCTCACCATCTCCAGACCGTCCATGATGGGCATGTCGATATCCGATACGATGACATCGGGCTGAAAGTTTTTCCATGCTTCCAGTCCTTCCTTGCCGTTGACGGCGGTCTTCACCTCATATCCTTCGATGATCTCTTCGAAGCAGCTTTTCTCCATGTAGGCGAGGTTCTCGTCGTCTTCTACCAAGAGTAATTTTGTGTCGGCCATAACTCGTCTTGTGTTTTAAAAATTATATGATCTTACTCAACTTTTTCTGGGTTCCGTTCTCTTGCGCAAAGATAGTTATTTTGCTGATAAGTGCCAAGTTTTCCACATTACTTAACCTAAAGATAACCAAAAGTGTTATGTGTCATATATAAGCCTTATAGCATCATGTATCTTATCTATAAATGTATTTTAACTAAAACATGTCGCCTATATAAGACACTTTTTCTATATTTTATGCCTTTTATATCCTCTTGCAATACTCCTAAACTCCTTCCTTGTCATAGCAACACCTTTGGACGCATTACTGTCAAGTCCATAGACAAAAGGAGTGGATAGCAAAGTGTATTTGCCTAATTTCAAGCAAATGCGGATGGGTTTATCATATCCTCCGTATTTCAAAGCTGCGTCTTTGGCTTCCATTTTTTCTTTCGCCAGTACTTCACTCATATCCATTGCTTCCACCGAGAGTACCTGATAGTATCCTTTCACCCAGTGGTTATCCACAGGTGCAAAAAAAATAATGAAAAAGCAATTAAATATTTGGAGATTACACATTTTCGTTGTAGATTTGCAAAATAATTAAATCAGGAATGCTTATGTCAATTTACGATGAAAAATATATCAGATTCGATTGGGCTATCAAAAGATTGCTTCGAAACAAGGCTAACCACGCAGTGTTGGAAGGATTGTTGTTTGCCTTGATTGGCAAGAAGATGAAGATTCAGGAATTCTTGGAAAGCGAAGGCAACCAAGATGACGAATTTGACAAGTACAATCGTGTGGATATGTTGGCAAAAACCGAAAAGGGAGAACTGGTCATCATAGAAATTCAAAATAGTCACGAGATTACTTACTTCCATCGTATGCTCTATGGAGTGTCTAAGGCTATCACCGAGTACATCGGCAAGGGCGACACTTACGACAAGGTGCGCAAGATTTACTCCATCAATATCGTTTATTTTGAGTTGGGACAAGGCAAGGACTACGTATATCATGGCAGAACTGAATTCAAAGGAGTAAACATGCCAGATGATCGGCTGAAACTATCAGCGCATCAAAGCGAGAGATTCCTTGGCATCCCCAAAAAGAACGAGGATATAGGTCAAAAGGACGCTGGTGAACTATTCCCAGAATACTTCATCCTACGTGTAAACGACTTCGACAAAGTGGCCACCACTTCTCTCGACGAATGGATAGAATTCCTTAAAACAGGAAAGATCAATGATGATACAAAGGCTGCCGGTCTACAAGAAGCTCGTGAGCAACTGAGAGTTGATTCCTTGCCAACAAAAGACAGGCGTGCTTACGACCGCTACATGGAATCTGTAAGACATATGCGCAGTCTCTTCGACACAAGTCGTGAGGATGGGTTTCTTGAGGGAAGAGCCGAGGGAAGA
>DJOI01000059.1:9338-12609 GCA_002439605.1 Candidatus Segatella mututuai
GAGGGAAGAGCCGAGGGAATACAAGAAGGCATTGAAACTGGCGAAAAGCAAAAGGCTCTTGCCATTGCCCAAAACCTTAAGAATATGGGCATTCCAGTAAAGCAAATTATCGAAGCCACAGGACTAAGTGAAGATGAAATCGAAGAATTATCATAAAATTTCATCCTTTCATGCAACAGAACTAACATAATAGCATTTAAAAGGAACAATAAATCCGTGACCTTCATTTTCTGATAGCCACGGATTTATTTTTATGGTAGATCATTACTTGTAAACTATCCATTTATCGAAGATTTTTACTTATGATAATGGTGATGACCATCACAAGCATCATGATGGCAGGTAGCATCGCCTTAAGAATCAGCATTACACTCTCCCTCAACCTTGCAACCATCAAATCCCATATCCTTGGCTTTGTCTTCGCCAAAAGTATAGTAGATAGCCTCTGCCTCATCATATCATGCAAGAAGCTAATCTTTATGATGTAAAGAACCATTTATTATGATGTAAAGAACCATTTATTATGATGCAAAAAACCTTATCTTGCAATATTCTGACAATTGCCAAAAGATTTTCTGACAATTGCCAAAAATATACATGGCAGTTGTCAAAACATCGTAAGGCAATTGTAGAAAGATAAATAAAGTTAAATCTTTGTATCAAAAGAAACAAGTTATTACATTATTATATATATTTGCAACACATTTTTATAAACATTTGCAACACAATAACAATAAGCGTTCCCATGGCAACCATGGGATATGCTCCTAAAAACATAATAACCATGGAACTAAAGTACGACATCTACTCCATCCAAAATGCAGTAGGCACTGGCGAGCAACGCAAATATGTTCGCCTCAAACAGTATGAACCTTTGACCGCCAAGGAATTGGAAATCAAGATACAAAACAGATGCTCCCTCACCAAAGGCGATGTAGCCGCTGTGCTATGCGAGCTCCACGACATCGCCGTAGAAGAGTTTTCACAAGGGCGTCGATTCTACATCCCCGAAATCGGATACTTTTCCCTGTCTGTCGGATTGAAAATGCCAGAGGAGAATCCCGACAAGAAGATTACAGGCAAGGAGGTGCGACTCATGGGCATCAACTTCCAACCAGAGAAGAAACTCTTGGAGGAAGTAGGAAGAAACATTCGGTTCGTTCGTTCCCGCTATTCCAGTCAATCCACTCAATATTCCGAGGAGAAACTGTTAGGAAAAATCAAGGAATATCTACAAACGAACCGCTACATCACCTGCAAGATTATGCGCTTCCAATTTGGATTGACACAATACACCGCCCAGAAGTGGCTCAACTATTTCTGCGACAAGGAGATTTTGGTGAAGGATGGAACACCCCACTCGCCCATCTACTTTCTGAAGTAGATGGGGCAGGGCTTCGTCATCCTATCACCGAAAGCTGTCTTTGCCTGTAACTTTGTCGGGTGAGCCATCAATTCGATGATATCATCTTTATTTCTTATCCGCATCAATGAGGGCAAGCAGATGCTCCACCGCCACTTCCTGAAGAATGTTCTTCTCTACGCAAACCTGCTTGCGATAGAGGCTTACACGGTTGGGACCGGCACCTACATAGCCATAGTCGGCATCTGCCATTTCGCCTGGCCCGTTCACGATACATCCCATGATGCCAATCTTCAAGCCCTTCAGATGCTTGGTGGCCTCTTTAACCTGTGCAATGGTGTCGCGCAGGTCGTAGAGTGTACGGCCACAACCAGGACAGCTGATATATTCTGTCTTAGAGGTTCGGAGACGGGCTGCCTGAAGAATGCCAAAGGCAGTCTCGTCAATAGTTTGCGATGGTATGTCGCCATCATTCATCAGCCAGATACCGTCGGTCAGGCCGTCTATCATCAAGGCTCCCATATCGGCGGCGGCCTCCAACTGGAAGTCGCTCTTCTCTTCCTTGCTGTGCTGATACATCTCAGCGAAGATGACAGGATTCTTCACCCCTGCATTCATCATCTCGTGTACCAAGGCACGTTGGTCGCCAAGTCGGTTTTGATGGTTGCTCACGCAGACAGCCACTACCTCTGGATGGGCTTTTAGGCAGGCAATATATTCTTCTGCAGGAGTTCCAAATTGCAAGGTAAGGAACTTCAAATCTGCCTTGATGCTCGCTATGAGTGGCATTGCCATGGCAGGGAAGATAGGATGGAGTTTGCTGCCTGTGGTCTCTGGTTTGCTGTTCAAGGTCTCATAGGCATTGTAATCTACGATGTAGTTCTGACCTGTGACAAACCGCTTGGGCATCTTGTCACCGATATATATATAGTCTGGCTTGGCATCCTCGTTGGCACAAACGGTGCTCTCGCCATTGATGCGGTTGCTTATGACCACTGGCACGTTGTTGCCACCGATATTGCTTACGGCCACTGTCTCTCTGCGGGTAGGGCGCAACCAGTCGAACGAAGGACAAGCTTCGCCTGGAATCATCAACTGACCTTGTTTCTTTCCGATATAATCCACCAAGTGGCGAGCCACAGGAATCTCTGCGGCTGGCTCCTCGCTGAGGCTCACACGCACGGTATCGCCGATACCGTCGGCAAGCAGAGCACCGATACCTACGGCACTCTTGATTCTACCGTCTTCGCCTTCGCCAGCCTCGGTAACGCCGAGGTGTAGCGGATAGTTCATACCCTCCTTCTCCATCTCGCTCACCAAGAGGCGCATGGAGCGAACCATCACCACCGTATTGGAAGACTTGATGGAGATTACCACGTCGTGGAAGTTCTCCTTCTTGCAGATGCGAAGGAACTCCATGCAACTCTCCACGATGCCCTCAGGAGTATCGCCATAGCGGTTGCGGATGCGGTCGGAGAGCGAACCATGGTTCACGCCGATGCGAATGGCTGTATGGTTCTCCTTGCAGATATTGAGGAAAGGCACGAAGCGATCCTCTATCTTCTGCAGCTCGTGGGCATACTCCTCGTCGGTGTATTCCTGCTTGATGAACTTGCGGGCAGGATCCACATAGTTACCTGGGTTGATGCGCACCTTCTCGCAATAGAGGGCAGCCACATCAGCCACGTTTGGATTGAAGTGGACATCAGCCACGAGCGGTGTGTCGTAGCCATCGGCACGAATGCCTGCGTTGATGTTCTTCATGTTCTCAGCCTCGCGAGAGCCCTGGGTGGTGAAGCGCACCAACTCGCCACCAGCCTTGATGATTTCCTCCGCCTGCTTGACGCAAGCCTCGGTATCATTGGTGTTGGTGGTGGTCATCGACTGGATGCGGATAGGATTGTCGCC
>DJOI01000006.1 GCA_002439605.1 Candidatus Segatella mututuai
TTATTTTTTAACTGTTACCTAATTATTTTTTCACATACAGCTTGAAATTCTTCACGCTTCCTGGTGCTCCTTGCTCTGCCCTGGGCAAATACTCAAAGGCGGATATGGTAACTTCCTTCCCCATGTCTACGATGCCGAGATGAGGGAACGAGGCACCCTTTTCGGTCTGCCAATAAGTGCTCTCCTGTAGGTCGAACATCTTGTCGAGGGTAGAGTTGCCTTTCTCGCTGTCTGCATAGTAAGCCACCCAGTTGTTGCGGTCGATTCGGTTTCCCTGTGCGTCCTGCAAATAGACCTCGGCAATGGCGATTTGGCTATCTCCACTTTGGCTACTTTCCGCTTGCAATGCAAAATAGCGTCCAGTCACGGGTTTCTCCAATTTGATGGTCTGCCAACCGTTTCCAGATTTGAATTCGCCTTGTAGCACTGGCGTGTCGGAATTCAAGTCCATGCGATTGCCAGGTTCGTTGTGCTTGTTGCTCTTTTCAAGGTTTAGCTTGTCC
Organism: Candidatus Segatella mututuai; assembly: GCA_002439605.1. Classification (GTDB taxonomy): domain Bacteria; phylum Bacteroidota; class Bacteroidia; order Bacteroidales; family Bacteroidaceae; genus Prevotella; species Prevotella mututuai. Next base: position 504 of record DJOI01000006.1, read on the forward strand.
AACTCTGGATGGTCTTGGCAGAAGGCGGTAGGAGCTACGGTAGAGCCTGGCTTTCCAGCTTCGCCCTTAGGACCTACTACATCGAGAACGATGACCTCGTTCTTGCCTTTCTTCAGCCAGCAGCCTGGCAGATACAATGTTTGCTGTGGACCGATTTGCCAGAAGCGTCCTAAGGCATGGCCGTTGACATAGACCTGTCCTTTGCCGAATGCCTCCATGTTGAGGAAGGTGTCGCCCACCTTGCTGATATTGAAGTAGCCACGGTAGTAGCCTGCCTTGGTCTGTAGCCCCCGCATCTTGTTGGTTGGCATATTGAGCGCCTTGACGGCGGTTTGGTAATCGTCGGCGATGGTGCTGTTGGTCCAGAGGGTAGGGGTGAGGGTAACATCGCAGTTCTCCTTTTGCGAAGAGAGGGTCACGTTGCCGATGATGCCCTTGTAGTCCTTGATGGCGCGGCCAAAGTTGATTCTGCCCATGCCCTCCACCACTATTGTGAGGTTGGCACCCTGTGGCATGGCTGGCAATTCCAGTGATTTCTCGTTCTTCACACGGTCTATCTTGCCAACATACTTGCCGTTTATATAAACTTGGGCAAAGTCGTGGAACTCGCCAATGAGGGTAGAAGTACCCTCGATGGCAGGAACTGTGGTTTCATATACCATGGTTCCCCAACCCATGTCCATGTCCTCGAAACTCTGAGGGGCATTGCTTTCCTTCTGGTTGCCGATGCCATAGCTCAAAGGTTTGTATTCGGTCAACTTGAACTCTGGTACAGAGATGATGCTCATCGGAGCCTTAGGAACGGCAGGCAATTTCTTTCCATCGGTATATTTGGACATCATCTTCTGCAATTCGTAGAATTTGGGTGTAGCCAATCCCCATTCGTTGATAGGAGCATCGTAATCGTAAGAAGTTACGTCTGGCTGGAAACCTGGAGAATTAGCACCAGCCCAATGACCGAAACTTGTGCCTCCGTGGGTCATGTAGAGTGAGAAACTGATACCCTTTCTGAGCATCTCGTCCATGCCTTCCACCATGTCTTTGGCCGGTCGAGTCTCATGGCGAGCACCCCATTTGTCGAACCATCCGCTCCAGAACTCTGAGCACATCTTAGGTGCGTCGGGGCGAACTTCGCCAAGGCGCTTGAATTGCTCGTCGATGTTGGCACCCGTACCGAAGTTCATCGTCCACGTCAAGTCGTCGAGGCCATTGTTGAGAAAGTTACTTGACCAGTCGCACTGGAAGAGGCTTACCTTGTCGAAGCCACTCTTCTTCACGATGTCACGGATGGCACTCACATAAGGCTTGTCCTTTCCGTAAGAGCCATACTCGTTCTCAACTTGCACCATGATGATAGGACCACCATTTTGTATGGTGAGCGGAGCGAGTTGCTTGCCCACTTCCTTTTCGAAAATCTCCACGCGCTGCATGAAATAAGGATCTTGCTCGCGCAGGCGAATGTCTTTCTTCTTCAGCAGCCACCAGGGCAGACCTCCCATTTCCCACTCGGCGCAGACGTATGGGCCTGGGCGTACGATGACATACATGCCGTTCTTTTGGCAAAGACGGCAGAATGCAGCTACATCGTTGTTGCCCGTGAAATCGAATTTTCCCTCTTGCTGTTCATGGATGTTCCAGAACACGTAGAGGCAAACGGTGTTCATGCCCAATGCCTTACACATTTTGATGCGGTGCTCCCAGTAAGCGCGGGGAATGCGAGGGTAGTGTAATTCGGCGGCTTTCACCACGAAAGGCTTTCCGTTCAATAGAAAAGTCTTGTTGCCTGTAGTGAAAGTACCTCCTTTTTTTGCTTCCATCGTCGTGGTTGGTGCAACCAAGAGGAGGGAAGCCATTGCTAAAGATTGGATGGTTCTATATAACTTCATGTCTTTGTAATTATAGCTTAGTTATAAGCCTATTTGAATTTTATAAAATATTGATTTGCTTCGATGGCAAAAATACTAAAAATTCTCCTAAGGGAGCGTATGTAAATCGTTCAATTAGGAGAAAATATCGTTAAAATGATTTATTTTTCAACGAAAGTAGTGATGCTGCGAGGCGACAAAACTGTGTTTCCATCAGAGCGTCCTACTGGAGCCAGGCTTTCGGAAGAGATGTCGCTCGTGCGATAGAGTTGCCAATTTCTCGTATTACCTTCGTCTATTTTGAATGAAACGGGTTTTAAGTCTTCGGAATAATTAATGGCCACAATGACCCATTTACCATCCGTATTCTTATAGGCAGAGCACATCACTCCTGTTGGATCGTTGTATCCCTCTTCGATGTTTTTGCCATCGGCAGAGCGGGTGGAGATGTCAAATCGCTGTGCTCCCGGGCGAATGAACCGACTGTAGTTTCCCAAAGCCCACATCAACTTGGAATCTACAGCCCATCCGCTTTTCCAACCATCGTTGCTATAGATGCGGATAAGACCGTCGCGATAGTTGCCTCCTGCAGCGCGCCACCAGCTCCAGCTCTCGGCATTGGCATACACCAAGTCGTGGTGGATGACACGGGCTACATAGAGGGCTGTCTTCATGGAGAAGTCGTAAGGCGTGCCACCACCGATCTCCTCGTCGTTGCTCATGATGCAAATCTCTGTTTGCCAAAATTTGATGCCTTGTTGCTTGCAGGCATCCCTGAGTTGCATTCTCACCTCTCTCATGTAGGGGATGGGAGTGTTGGTCCAGTAGCTGTGTCCACAGATGAGGCGGGGCAGTTGCTTCACGTTGCCAACATAGCTTTTAGTGCTGTCTTTGCTGAAGAAAGACTTGATTTCATTTCCACGTTGCCAGTCGGTCTCATGGATTCCTAACAAACATCTGTAGTCGCTCGACTCATTGATGAGGATTTCGGTGTTGAGCTTGTTCTTTACAAGAGCTTTGCTTATCTCCTTAGCCACGTGTGCCACTTCTCGATTGGTGGCAGGACTTCCTTCTTGCTTCGGGCCGAGCCAGTTCCAATGGCCGTCAGGTTCGTTGTTCGGACTGATGTAATCAATGTGGATGCCATCGTGCTCCTCTATTCCTTTGAGCGAAGTGGCTATGAACTTTCCGAACTTGCCATAGCAATCGTCCTTGAGGTTGATGGTTCCATCTCGCCCAGTGTTGGTAGCTAATCCATTCTTGGTAAAAAAGACAGGTGCTGAATTGCAGAAAGCAAGGAAGTAAGGCACTCCTCGTTGCTTGGCGAGTTTCAAGAATTTACGCTGTCCTGCCTGTTTGCTCCAATCATAGGTGCCATCTGCATTGAGAAAGCATTGGGTGCGAGTACCAGGTTGTATCTGTGCGGTCTCACCTTGTTCTTCACTTCCAGCACCAAGATTAAATCTCCATATCGACAGTCCAATGCCTTTAGGTTTGCCTTGTGCGTCATTTTCGGTAGAGAAAAGCCAATCGGCAATCTGCTCTTGCTGTTTTCCCGGCCAGAGTCCTAAAAACTGCATGCTCCAGGCATCGCTGGCTCCGAAATGTTGGATGTGTTGCTCTGGCGACTGTGTAAGAATGGTATATTGTGTAGGCTTGTTGTTTGCGGAGGTTGCCCCTGGCAGTGCTGTCAACCAAGCCAATGCTCCTATTAGTATAGAGGTATTTTTCATATTTCAGGATGATTTGAAAAAAAATGAGGGGACAGGCAACATGCCTGCCCCCTATGTTTATGTCTTCTACTTCTTGTTTGCTATTCTTTATTGATAACCCTCGTTCTGTTTGATGGTACCGTTACTCATGGTAATCTCAGAGTTAGGAATGGCATAGAGAAGATCGCGAGGCGCCTGGAAGTTGATGCCCTTGTTGCTATTCTCCTGTTGGTTGGTGGTTTCGTATGGGTCGGTAGAGGTCTCTGTGTTGTATTTTACAAAAGTACCATTAGGACCGAAGAGGTGCTCCATCATGGTTTTCCCGTCATCCATCTTCCAACGGCGAATGTCATCAAGACGAGTTCCTTCGAGAGCTAACTCCAAGCGGCGCTCGGTGCGGATGGCGTCACGGAGTGCTGTGCCTGTGGAAGTGATGTCTTGCAAGTGTACACGGTTGCGTATCTGTTTCAATGCCCACTGTGCCTCGCTGTCGTGGTTGAGGGCATTCTCTACCTCTGCATACATCAGCAATACCTCTGCATAGCGCATCAAGCGGATATTCAATGCATTGTGTGCGGCATCATAAGGGCTGGGGCGCTTGGCCACAGGAATGTAGAGCTTCATGTTGCATCTACCAGACTTATGGTTCTTCGCAGAGATGGAATATGGATTGTCTTTGTTCCAAGTATCATCTCCTGGTACGTCTGTTTGTCCATCGTGTAGGATGGTATATTTCAGGCGAATCTCGTCACCGGCATTCTTGAAGGCATTCTCCAAGTCGCTGGTTGGAAGCCCCCATGCCCATCCTTTGTCATCACGAGAACCTACTACCACAGAGTAACGCTGTCCCAGAGCATACTGAGTGTCGTCGCTACACTGAATTTCAAAGATGCTCTCATCTCCATTGTCGTAATCCATGTTCCATACCTTGCTGAAATCATCCATCAACTTATACTCTGGAGTACCACTGGCGTATGAGCCACGGCAGCAGAGGTCTTGCAAGAGAGGTTCTGCCTTGTCATACTTGCCCTGGTAGAGATAGGCTTTGGCCAGATAAGCTTTGGCTGCGCCACTTGTGGCACGTCCCATGTCGGCATCGCTATATTCTGCTTTCTTTGGGAGGTCGGCAATGGCATCCTTGAAGTCTTGCTCTATCTGCGCATAAGTTTCTTCTTTTGTGGCACGGGTGATGCCCTGTACTTCTGAAGGCATGAGCAATGACTTGACCAATGGGACGCCACCAAAGTTCTTCACCAAGTCGAAGTAATAAAAACCACGTAGGAACTTAGCCTCTGCGATCAATCGCTTCTGTAGCTTTTCATCAGTGAAAGTTACTTCTGGTATCTTGTTGATGGCGATGTTGCACTGGGTGATGCCCTTGTAGCGGTACTGCCAGAAGTTTTGGCAAGCATTGCCCAAGTCGATGGTGTTGCCGGTGAACTGAGCGGCGGGTCGATAATCACCAGGGTCTTGAGCGGTATTCCCCATCCAGCAATCGTCGGTGGTCATGTTGCACATGTTGTAGAACTTGTAAATCTGCCACCAATCACGACCATCAAGGTAGTTGTAGCAACCTGTGATTTGCTTCTCGCATTCTTCCTCTGTTGTGAAGTAGTTAGTCATGTCTTGTTGGCCACGTATTGGCTCGTCAAGGAAGTCTGAGCATGATGTCATGCCCATAGCCAAGGCTGAGGCCAAGGTCAAACCAATGATATATCTTTTCATAATCTTTGTTCCTTAATATTTTTGATGATACATATTTAAAAAAATGTATTAGAAGCTCATGTTCAACCCAAAGAGGAAGGTACGTGGGTTGGGATAACCGCTATAGTCGATACCTGCCTCTGTCACACTTTTGCCCATGGAAGCCGTCTCAGGATCGGCACCTGAGTAGCTTGTGATGGTAAATAGGTTTTGTGCAGAGAATGACAAGCGTAGATTGAGCTTGTTGTTGAACCATTTCTTTGGCAAAGTGTAGCCTATCTGAAGCAACTTGCAGCGGAAGTAAGAACCGTCTTCTACGAAGAAGTCAGATACTCGCTTGTAGTTCATGTTGGCGTCATTCACAGAGAGGCGAGGATATTCTGCGCCCGTGTTATCTGCGCGCCATGTCTTGTCGTAGGTGCCTGCATACACATTCTCTCCATTGGTTCCTGCATAACGCCCCTTGTTGAGGTTGTAGATGTCGTTGCCAATAGTGCCATAGAAGTTAGCTGTGAAGTCGATACCTTTCCAGGCGGCATTGAGGTTCAAGCCCACCATGAGGTCTGGGAATGGATTACCAATATGTGTCTTGTCGCCGGAGTCGATCACGCCATCGTTGTTTAAATCCACAAAGCGAAGGTCGCCTGGTTTGGCATTGGGCTGCAAGGCTGTGCCATGTTCGTTGGTGTAGCTCTTTACCTCGGTCTCATTTTGGAAAATACCGTCTGTCTTATAACCCCAGAATTGGCTGAGAGATTCTCCTTCGGCATTGCGAACGATATAGTCGCCGCTGAATCCACCCGACCAGATGTAGTCGCCGTTCAATTTCAAGGCTTTGTTCTTCACTTGCGAGAGGTTCAAGCCGATGCCGTATGTAAAGTCTCCTGCCTGATCGTTCCAGTTGATTCCTAATTCCCAACCAGTGGCCTTCATCTTGCCTACGTTCTCCCACATCTGACCGTTCCACATTGGATAACCCAAGATGAGAAGGTTGTCTTTCTTCATTAACATATCGTGGGATGTCTTCTCGAAATAGTCGGCTGTAACCTTCAAGCGGCTCTGGAGGAGAGCGAGGTCGAGACCTATGTTCCAGTCTTCCACTGTCTCCCATTTCAAGTTGCTGTTACCGATGCCACTAACAGTGGAGCCAATGACACGATTGTTGCCGAAAACATAATCGGTTGTACCGATGGAGCTGAGGTATGCAGAGTTGTCGATGTTCTGATTACCAACCTTACCCCAACCCGCACGAATCTTGATGTCGTCGAATATCTTTTGGTTCTTCATAAACTCCTCGCCTGTCAAACGGTAAGCAGCTGATACTGATGGGAACGTAGCCCACTTGTTCTCCTTGGAGAACTTAGAGGAACCATCCACACGGATAGAGGCAGTCAGATAATACTTCTCTGCATAATTGTACATCACACGACCCAGGTATGAAATCAAAGATGTGAAACTATCTGTACCTGTGGCGGCTGGATTCTTTGTTCCTGAGCTTGGGTAACGAAGTGTCTCGTCGTTGTTTGGTATGTTCTCTGAGTACGCTTGTGCCCAATAGTCTTGGAAACGCTCCATCGTGTAACCGCCCATCAAGTTGATGTTGTGCTTCTTGTTGAGGGTTGTCATGTAGTTTACGGTGTTGGTCCAGTTCCAATCTACCCAGTTTTCCATCTTGCGGGTGGAGTTGTTGTTCTCGTTTTGCTCCAAGTTGTCGATGAAGAAGTTTACGTTGAATGTATCTGTCCTGCGGAAACGAGCATTCAAGCCAAATTGTGATTTGATGGTCAACCCCTTGATAGGAGTCAGACTGATGTATGGAGTGGCGAGCAATCCATACTCACTGACACCAGAGTCCATACGATACATTGTTGCCACAGGGTTCCACTTCTCATTGTTGTTGGAGCGGGCGTAGTTGCTGTATGGATTACTGGTCCATTCGCTCTTGTCACGCATCACTGGGGTAGTAGGATCCATTGCCATGATATCATCCAGCCAATTTGTTGTGTCGTCCCACTGCTTTGGTGTGTCATTCCACTGCTCGTAGCGAGGAGTGAAGTCAATGCCTGCCTTGACGATTTTATTGAAATTGTACTCAGTGGAGAAACGAGCTGAGAGTTTCTGCCACTGACCCACTTTGTACTGTGAGTCTTGCTTGTAGTAGCCGATGCTACCTGAGTATATCATCTTGTCGTTACCACCCGAGAAATTGAGATCGTAATTCTGCTGCACTGCAACATCGTTGATACATTCTTTCCACCAGTCGGTATATACGTCTGTAGACCCTTTGAAAGGAGAGACATTGCCGTCATTGGTATAGCGAGCATCAAATACTTTCTTGTATTCCTCTGAGTCTGCCATCTTCTGCTTCTTCAGGGTCTGGAGACCTACGGTGGCTGTTACGTTGAACTTCGCATCACCTTTCTTGCCTTTCTTGGTGGTAATCAATACGACACCATTCGAAGCGCGAGTACCATAGATGGCAGATGCAGAGGCATCCTTCAACACCTGCATGCTCTCGATGTCATTTTGGTTGAGAAAGCTGATGTCGGTACCTACAGGCATGCCATCCACAACGTAGAGAGGGTCTGAACCATTGACGGTTGTGACACCACGGATGATGACACGAGGAGATGAACCAGGGCTACCAGTGCCACTTACCTGAACACCGTTCACCTGACCTTGGAGGGCGTTCATGACATTACCCGTAGAGAGCTTCTCCAGCTTATCTCCCTTGATGGCGGAGATGGAACTGGTGAGGTCGCCTTTCTTAACCTGGCCATAACCGATTACGACTATTTCATTCAAGTCGGTGGCATTGTCTTTCATTACGATGTTGATCTGCGAACGGTTGCCTACCTTGATTTCCTGATTGGCCATACCCACGTAAGAGATAACGAGGGTCGCGTTTTTGTCGGCTTCGATAGTGTAGTTACCGTCCAAGTCGGTTACAGCGCCTTTGGCAGAACCCTTCACCTTTACATAAGCACCGATTACAGGTTCATTGTTGCCATCTACTACTGTACCTGTCACCTTGGTGCTCTGAGCATTCATGCTCAGGGCAAAACAGGTGGCTATGGCTGTTGCATAATATCTTTTTTTCATTTTGCTTTTTATATAAATGTGGGATGAATGATTTTTATTTCACGCGGATGATACGAGAACGCAAGAGTGAATAATCAAACTCGAAGCGATATTTACCAGTTGCTGGAGCGGTTACTCCCTTCATGTTCTCACCGCCATTGGCTACGTTCTTCTCATTGTCGTCGGAACCGTCAAAGCGCCAATATGGCTCTGGCCACCAGCCCCAGATATGGGTTTGAGTAATGGTAAATGAAATTTTGTCTCCAGCGGTTAAGTCCATTTCCCCATAAAGCAGGTATGGATTTTGCTTGTCTTGTTTCAAGATGTATGCTCCGTCGTTAGGGTTGGTCGTCCAGTTTGAAATTCCTGGCAAGCCTTCTCCTGCCAAGCAGATTTGTGCTGTTTGTGCACCCGCTCCATCGTTCATGTCAACTTTGGTGGTGCCGTCGAGTGTCATCTTCTTGGTGGTAGGGGTATATTCCTTTACTTCATATTTACCAGTTACTGTATTGATGTTGATTTCATAATATCCCACCTTGTCGAGGATGATTTGCTGTGCGGTGGTAGGGTCGCTGGTTAACAGACCTGTGTTAGCATCAGGACCGAAGCAGATAGGATAGAAATCTGTTTTCTGTGGAATGAATCGGATTCCAGTGCCAGCTTTCTGATTGTAGTAGTGGGCACGATATTGGTATTCTCCTGTATGTTCGATGAGCATAGGCACACCATAAAGGTCGCTTGTCAAATCATCTGCGTCGGAAACATCGGCAAGATACATCTTTGCGAAATCTGGTAGTTCGCTGACGTTGATGGTGCTTTGGGAAGATGTATGGTTGCCCTGTGCGTCGTATATGGTAAGTGTCATATCGAGAGATTCCTCCTTGGCAGGCAAGTCGTAAACCTTGCTCAATTTGTATTCTGTACCACTAATTAAAATAGAATCTTTTACGTTGATGGCAGGGATGTTTACCACCACGCTCTGCAACTTCTTGTTGTCGGAGAAAGTTGAGTTCAAGTTTAATTTAGGATTCTGTACCAATACGGTAAGCTCGGCAGAAGGCGCTTGAACGAATTTAGGGGCAGTATAGTCTCCGTCGCCCGTTATGGTGAGGGTGGTGGATGTTGTGTTTCCTACTACGTCTTCCGCGGTTACCTCCAATGGAAATGAGCTGTTGTCGGTCCAGTCTGAGGATGGAGTATAAGCATAAGATAGGTTATACTCATGAAGCAGACTGTCGCCATAGATTTCCAAGAGATTGATGGTCTTGTCGAGGAGCATGTCCTCGTTTTTGAGTCGGATGGACTTGATGCCGTCGGCATCGTTGATTTTTCCACTGATAGTAAAGGCACGTCCTGGTTCAGCCATGATATGGCTTTGGTCTAATACAATAGTAGGATCTTTGCCATCTACTGCTGTAAAATCGTCATCACTGCTACATGATTGGAATGACAAACCTATCATGGCTGCGACAGACCAACCGAGAGCTAATCTTACATAAAATGGTTTAGTTGTCATAAGACGTTTTGGTTTAGTTATTAATTTTATGAATGTTATTTCAGTTTTGTTACCTTACTCATTTTCTTTCGCCTTGTTAAGATTCTATTTTAGCTATTGAAGATTTAAAACGTTTTTCTGGTCATCTCATTGTTGTGTCGGTTGCAAAATTATTAGTTTATTGCCAAATTGTGGGGTTAAAAATCATGCAGAAAAGGGTAATGAAACATGCAATGCAAGATTTGTGTCATAGTTTTGCATGCTTACATCTCCAATTTTAATGTAGTTTTTCTTGAAAAATAGTTAATTTGCTGTTGCTTCTACTTATTTTAAAAAAAGAAATATGTATATTTGTAAAAAAATAAATCTATCGGATGACTACTGTACTTACATCAGCGACATTGCAATATATAGTCAAAAAACTGTTACATTCCTCTCACCAAATAAAAGTATTTCTTGGGGGGGTATTAATCTTCTTGCTCCTTACCTTGAGAATAGATGCTAATCCATATTCTATTCGTACTTTAGGACTGGAACAAGGCTTGTCGTGCAACTATGTTGTCAATATAGCGCAAGACAAGAATGGGTTTCTATGGTTTGCCACAGAGGAGGGATTGAACTGTTTTGACGGCGAACAATTCTTCAATTATTATAAGAACCGGCATTCTGTCAACAGCATCTCCAGCAGCGAACTCAACTGTGTCCTCGATGACCCTCGGCATCCTTGGCTCTGGATTGGGACCAAGAACGATGGACTCAACTGTCTCAACTACGAGACAGATGTATTCACCTGTTATAAACACGATGCCAGCAACAACCATAGTATCGCCACCAACGACATCACGCACATAGCCCCTGCCGCTGATGGCAATATTTGGATTACGACTTATTGGAGGGGTGTGGAATATCTCAATACTCAGCGCGGAATCTTCACACACTATAATAAGAGTAATGTGAAGGGAATGCCTGATAACCAACTTTGGTGTGTTACCGACCTTGGCAATGGCATTGTAATGGCGGGACATGTCAAGGCTGGAATATCTATCATTGACACGCACAATCGCACAGCCCGCAATTACCAACATGCCGATGGCAATCCTAACTCCATCTCCAGCAACGAGGTGAATTGCATCTATAAAGATCGTAATGGAACTATCTGGATTGGAACAGCCGAAGGATTGGACATATTCGACCAAGTGAACCAACGTTTCGTCCATGTGGCAAAAGATGTGTTGAATGGATTTCGCATCTATGACATAAAACAATTCTCGGATGGCAATATCTGGGTTGCCACGGAGGCGAAGGGCATCGCCGTCATTGGACTTAACCAGAGGCCTTTCAATGTCAGTCTTCACTATACCTGCACTTTCTTGCACGAAGGTGACACGGAATATGACTTGGCTGGCAACAGTGTGAGATGCCTCTTGGAAGATAAATATAATAATGTATGGGCGGGACTCTATGGCAACGGCATCAACTTCTTGACGCAATGCCATCCGTTATTTGAAACATTGACATACGGCAATCAATTCCAAAAGAATAGATTGACTGAGCGATCGGTGATGGGACTCGCCTTTGACCATGAGGGCAATCTCTGGGTGGGAACGGATGGTAATGGTGTCAACGTGTTCTCTCCCGACAAGGAGCGTACCGCCATCTTCCCTGAAGAAGTGGGAAAGAATGTCATTGCCGCCTACTGTGACAGTCAGGGTACCCTTTGGTTTGGTTCTTTTGACAAGGGATGTTATGTGAAGACGATGTCTGGGAGTTTCAGCAAATTGCCTTTGGATGCTTATGACACAAGATGTTTCTATGAAGACAAACAGGCAAAGAAAATGTGGATTGGTACAAGCCAAGGAATCTTTGTAGTAGATGTAAAAAGTAAAAAAGTAGAGAAGAGATATCAGGTGGGCAACAATCTTGTAAGAGCCATTACGAAGGATGGAAAAGGAAGAATTTGGGTTGGTTATTACGGAAATGGCATAGAAGTATTTACTTCTGGCATGAAGTCTGTGTTGCATCTCACCTCATCCCCTTCGTCCAATCGTACCTGCCTCCCATCCAACAATATCAACCATCTTTTGCTCGATAGCCACCATCGTATCTGGGCTGGTAGCAACGAGGGCGCCATCTGCTTTTTTGGCGGAAAAGCAGATTCTTTCAGAGTATATGGTAAAGAGGAAGGGCTCAATAACGCCCATGTCAGGGCTTTCGGTGAGGACAAACAGCACAATATCTGGATGAGCACCAACCGAGGAATCAGTTGCTTGGCCACAACAGGCAAGGTACTCAACTTTACCAATAAGGAAAATGTTCCGTTGGCTAACTTCAATGATGGTAGTGTGGCACAGCGAAGTGGGGTTCTCTATTTTGGATCTTCCCAGGGAATTTGTTATTTCAATCCGTCTCAAGTTCTTTCTAACCATCAGGCTCCCAAGGTATTCATTACCTCACTCTCCATCATATCAAGCCTTGAGGAGAACGACAGTACCATCAATCTTATCAACAAGAAGCATATCTCGTTGGCTTATGACGAGAATACCTTCTCGCTTTCCTTCCATGTACAGAATTATGCCTTGGAAAAATACGTAGAGTACAGTTATGTGTTGCAAGGTATGCAAGACGACTGGATTACAACTGGCAGCGGAACCATCACCCTGCGGGATATTCCTGCGGGAAGATATAAGTTGAAAGTACGTTCTCGTATGTACAATCAAGCTTGGTCGGAAGAAATGGCAGTATTAGACATCACCATCCGTTCTCCTTTCTGGCTATCATGGTGGGCTAAGTTGATTTATTCACTTCTCATCTTCGGATTAATATGGATAGGATTGCGCCTTTATAGGCGCCACTTGCGTTTGGAATACCTTTTACACGCAGAAAAAATCAACTATGAGCAAGAGCAAAAGCTTAACGAAGAACGATTACGTTTCTTTACCAACATAACGCATGAGCTTCGCACTCCACTCACCTTGATTCTCGGTCCACTTGATGACATCTCTCACTCTACGAGTATCACCAAGAGCATCAAGCATAAACTTGCTGTCATCCAACAGAGCGCATTGAGGCTCAACGACTTGATTACGCAAATTCTGGAATTTAGAAAAACAGAGACAGAGAATCGACAACTGCATGTCTATAAAGGCAACATCGTGGATGCCGTACACGAAATTTGTCTCAAATATGAAGAGTTGGCGCAAAAGCCAAATGTTGTTTTTCACTTTGTTGCTCCAGAGAAATCAATAGAGACTTACTTCGACCCAGAAGTGATAAGGACCATCGTCGATAATTTGATTTCAAATGCCATCAAATATACAGACCAAGGTAGTATCGACATCAGTGTGGAATGTCGCCGCCAAGATGATGAACATTTGATAGACATCACCGTGAGCGATACAGGGCATGGCATCTCCGCCGATGCACTGCCTCATATTTTCGACCGCTATTATCAGGAGAATGGATTACACCAGGCTTCGGGTACGGGCATCGGACTGTCATTGGTCAAGAATCTTGTAAAGTTGCATGAAGGGGAAATCAAGGTGGAAAGTAGCTTGGAACAAGGAACGAGTTTCATCTTCACCATCAAGCTGAACAATGTATATCCTGCTGCCTTGCATGGCAAGAAAGAAATTGCACGGCAATATGTGCCGGAAAACAACTTGGAAGAAAAGCCAGGCAAGAAGCCGCTGTTGCTTATCGTCGAAGACAATAAGGATATTTTGGAATATATCGCCAGTTCTTTCGCCAATGATTTCGAGACAGTCACCGCAAGTGATGGACGTGACGGACTTGCTCTTGCCTTGGATAAGACTCCTGATGTCATTCTTTCCGACATCATGATGCCTAACATGGATGGCAATGAAATGTGTCGCATTCTGAAAAAGGACGTGAGAACCAGTCATATCCCGGTCATCTTGCTCACTGCGAAAGATAGCTTGGAAGCAAAGGAAGAGGGATATAATTCCGGTGCAGACTCTTATATTACCAAACCTTTCACCCACTCGCTACTCCTCAGCCGCATTCAAAATCTGCTGGCACAACGCAAGAGAAATCTTGAGCGGATACAAGGTTCTAAGGAAACTGACTTGACGGAGAAGAGAAAACTGCTGAGAGAATCGCTCAACAAGGTTGACCAAGAGTTTTTCGACAAGATGAACAAGCTGATAGAGAAAAATATCAGTGGTGATGTTGATGTCAACATGCTTGCGGAAAATTTGGCGATGAGCACCAGTACACTCTATCGCAAGATGAAGGCTTTGACAGGTATCTCTACCAATGAGTATATCAGAAAATACAAGATGCAGTATGCGGAACGTCTTCTGTTGGGGGGTAAATATACTATCAGTGAGATTTCATTTATGGTAGGCATGAACAGTGTTGCTTATTTCCGGCGCTGCTTCAAGGCTGAATTTGGAGAAATACCATCGGAGTATCTAAAGCATCTTAAAGAATAAAAAGGTGTGATGCGACTTTATTGGTATCGTTAAATAAGCACAAAATGTTGCCCCTCATGTATGAATTCAGTCTTGAAAACACTATTTTTGTAAAATATAATTGTTTTTGGATTACAAAGAAAAGGGCATGATTATCGAACAATAAGAAACAAATGGAAATAGTAATAGGATTAATCATAGGCATAGCCACAGGTTTCTTTATAGGCAAATTGATGTCGATGAAGGCGGCAGGTGAGGAGAAAACACTGTTGGTGGCGAAGGTACAGGTTTTGGAGAAGGAAAAGCAAGCTATCAGAGATAATCAAGAGATTATTTTGAAGAATGAGCGAGGGCATCATGCGACAGAAATTCAGAACCTGAAGGAGCAAATGGCGAATGAACGTCAATATGCTGCCAAACTTCGTGAAGAAAGTGAGCGACAATGGGCACAAAAGCTGGAAGCCTTGAAGCAGGAAATGCAGAAGGCTGCCGCCGAGCAACTCGCTGCTAAGCAATCTGCCTTGCAGGAGAACAACCGTTTGCAGTTGGATGAACTCTTGAAGCCTATCAAGGAGCAGTTCGCCGACTTCAAAAAGTCGGTGGAGGAGAGCAAGACACAGAACGAAGTGAACAAGAAAGAACTTCAGAATACCTTTGAGGCAACGATGAAACTCTTCCAGCAGGAGCAGCAACAAGCAGTTTCTTTGCTAAAGGAGCAAACCTCGAAGATAGGTTCCGATGCCGCCAACTTGACCAAGGCGTTGAAGGGCGACAGCAAGATGCAGGGCGACTGGGGCGAGATGGTATTGGAGACCATTCTCGAGAACAGTGGATTACGTAAGGACGAGGAGTTCTTTGTCCAGGAGAATACCAAGGATGAGAATGGCAAGAATTTTCGCCCGGATGTCATCGTCCGATTCCCAGAGGGCAGGAGTGTGGTCATCGACTCCAAAGTTTCGCTTACCGCCTATACCGATGCCATAGCCGCCGGCAATGATGCCGACCGTGAGCGACTGATGAAGGCTCATGCCGTGAGCGTTCGCAAGCATATCGATGAACTTGCCGAGAAGGATTATGCTAAATTGGTGGATGATGCCATAGGCTTCGTTTTGATGTTCATTCCCAATGAAACAAGTTATATTGCTGCCATGAGGCAACAGCCAGACCTTAGCCGTTATGCTTACCAAAAGAAGATAATCATCATTTCGCCCAGTAACCTGCTGATGGCTCTTCAGTTGGCGTACAACCTGTGGCAGTATGACCGGCAGAATAAGAATGTGGAGAAAATAGTGAAGACTGCAGCCGACCTATATGATAAGGTGGCTGGCTTTGAGGATACTTTTATGGGCGTGGGCGACTTGATAGCTCGTCTGTCAGGAACATTTGACAAGGCTAAGAAGCAACTCTACGATGGCACAGGCAATGTGATGAGAAGAGTGGAGAGCCTGAAGAAGCTGGGCGTTACGCCCAAGAAGCAGATCAAGGAACTCAGCGAAGAATAGCTTTTTAAAGGTAAAAGGGTAAAAAATGCACCGCTTTTTTGTCAAGAATGAGAGAATACTGTCTTTCTCTTATTCTTGACAAAATGCTTGAAGACTTATTGGGGAATAAACTAGCTTATTCTTGAAATCGATGGTGCGGTTATTGTTGGATGATTTCTTCTACGGCTTTCACGAGCGAGTCTTTGCCGTTGAGGAGATAAAAATCGACACGTACCACGTGATTGATGTCGGCACAACCCCTTACTTTGATGTGGCGAGTCTTGCCGTATTCAAAAGTGTCGCGTCGTGAAGGATAGGAAACCAATTGTAGCTTTTCCTTAGAAGATCCGCTTCCGATATAGTATATTCCCACACTGTCGGTCATGGCTTTCTGAGCCTTTGTTCGTGCCATATTCTTGGCATGAAGTGCCGAAGTGTCTTCTGGATAGAACTCGCTGGCAGCAACCGTGTCTCCATCATTCTGTGATGGGGCAAACTTGCAGCTGGTAGCTGTCGAAACGGATGCGGTGGCAGCCATGACAACTGCCGCAAAATATAATAGTTTTTTCATTCCTTCGTAGCTTGATGTATTGGTTATTGCTTACTTGCTTATTGTTGTTTGAAGCGTTTTGCTTCATTCGGGTGCAAAGGTATCGAAAAAGTGGAAATGAGGGGTGGACAAAACGTTTAAAAAGTGTAAAAGATGTAAGAAAATAGCACCTACTCCGCTACGGGCACTTTAAATAGCACTTTCGTAGCGGAATAAATAGATTAAACTCAACTTTTCTTATGCCGATAGTCTTGCGAAGCGATGGATGGACAGGGTTAGGATGACAGTGGCGATAAGTACCGTAATGACTTCTACGGTAGAATGGGTGTTGAATATAGAATTCGTGAGCGATGGTGGAAGCACCTCGATGAGTGTACAAAGGGTGTTGTTGATGATATGGATGATGATGGCGGAAATCAGGCTCTTGGTGCGATATACCGTCCATGCCATGAGAATGCCAATGATGATGGCACCAGGTATCTGTGCGGGATAGAAATGGATGAGTCCAAACGGAATGGAGGAAGTGACGATGGCATACCAACGAAGAGAATGTTATTTTTATATTAAATGTCTATATAGAATATATGATAGATATTGTTCAGCCTTATGGGTTGTTCTTTTAACCGAACAGATAAGCTACATCTTTCAATTCTGAATTTATAAATTGGACTTAATACAGCAGCACCAACCCGGCGAAAGCGGAGTAGAGTATCATCCTTATAGGATTAATCTTCAACACTTTCACCCCGATGAAGGTGGCGAAGAAGAGGGCGATGGAGATGTAGAAATGCCAAGGATTCTCTGGAGTAGAGAAGTTCTCTGGGCTCATCAAGAGCAGGGCGGCGGCTCCCACCAAGCCAACGATGGCTGGGCGGAGACCGATGAACATGCTCTGCACCATGTGGGTGTGCATATACTTGTACAGCATCTTGCTGATAAGAATCATCAATATCAAGGAAGGGAGAACCAAGGCGAAGGTTGCCACGGCACTGCCCAATACTGCCATCATTCCACTCATGCCAGCGTTATGCACGGCGGTGTAGCCGCAATAGGTGGCGGTGTTGATGCCGATTGGTCCCGGTGTCATCTGCGAGATGGCGACGACATCGGTAAATTCTCTCATCGTCATCCAGTGATACTGGGTCACTACCTGTCCCTGGATAAGGGATACCATCGAGTAACCACCTCCGAACCCGAAGATGCCAATCTGTATGAATACTATAAAGAGTTGTAAGAATATCATAGTTTTACTTTATTTTATTGTAATGAGCCATTTCCAAATAGGGAAGACTTCTATAGTGAGTCCACCTTCTCGGATAGTCTCTTCCTCATCGTAGGTGATGATTATGGCTTTTTTGAGATGGTGAATTTTATTTAATGCCGTCAGAGCGTCAACTTCTCTTTTGCGAGTGTCAACATCGGTCAAACTATACGACGCTTGAATAGCCAAAGACTCTTCTGGAACGAAAAAGTCAACTTCTATATTTTGGTTATAATAATATAGCTTTGGTGTCTCAGCGTCAGTATTGTACTTCTTGTGTAAAGTAATGGCGCAGAGATTTTCCAATAAAGGTGATTTCGATTCAGTCAAGAATATGCTCAGTAAGCCATTGTCGGTGAAGTAATGCTTCTTGGCGGTCTCCTTCTCTGCGAATTTAGAAGCATAGTTGTCAAGAGTAAACAGCAGACAAGCCTCCTTGGTGTATCTGATGTAATCTATCATGGATGCTGTATTGGTTGATGTACCTGTGCTTTTTACCATATTGGCGAGTCTATTATAGGCGGTAGGTTGCATGACATTCTCTGACAGTCTTTTGATGGCAAGTCGCAGAGCCTGTTCGTTCTTGATGTTATTTCTCAGTATGACATCACCCAGTACAATTTTCTCGTAGAGACCGTTGAGCCAGTGGCGTTTGTTCTTATAAAGAAGTAGTTCGGGAAAACCTCCCCATTTGAAGTATTCGGTAAAATTTTGCTGAACTGTATCTTTTTGTTTGCCGTATTGCCAATTCTTTTCGAGGGTGATGCCTTTTGCTTCTATGTATTCTATGAAAGAATAGGGGAATATCTTTTCATCGAAATATCTTGCTCCAAGTGTTGTCGCAATGTCACGGCTTAGCATCTTGGCATTGGAACCCGTGATGAAGACCATATATTTTTGGTTTGCCAGTCTTCGGGCAAAGTGCTCCCATCCTTCGATGTTTTGTATTTCGTCAAAGAATAAGATAGGTTTGTAAGCGTACATACTGTTGTATGCCTGCAATATCAAGTCGAAGTCTTCTACCTTCATGCCGTAGAGGCGTTCGTCGTCAAAGTTGATATAGACGATTTCCTTGATGTCGTGTCCTTCAGACAGAAATTGTTGGGCACGCTGATACAACAGGTATGATTTGCCAGCTTGTCGGATGCCTACAAGTACATACCTGCCTTGCTGCTCAAATTCGAAAGGTCTTTGATAGAGTTCGACCTCTTGAATCTCGTCTTGTCCCTCTTTGATAAGAGTTTTGAAAACTTCTTTCTGCATGGCTCTTAAAGTTTGATTTCCGTGCAAAAATACGACTTTTATTTATTATCAACAAATAAATTTGTGCTTTTTTATTTATTGCCAGTAAATAAATTGGACGGTTCAGGGCTTAATGCAGCAATCCCCATATTATTCTGTTGGTTGAATGAATTGTCCATAGATGTAGCCAGCTGCGGCAGCAGAGATGATGACCCAGATGGGGTTGACATGCAGAAGCCAGATAAGCATGGCAGACAGAATGGGAATCCAACAGTTGGCAAATGTGATGTGTGCGCTCTTTGCCAACGAGAACGTAGGTACGGCTATCAGTGCCACGACGGCAGGACGGATGCCCGCAAACATGGCGGCTATCACCTTGTTGTCCTCAAACTGATGGAAGAACATGGCAATGGCTAATATAATAAGGAAGGAGGGCAACGAGGCTCCAAGGGTGCAGACGATGGCTCCCGGTGTCTTTGCCAATTTATATCCCAAAAGCGAACTCATATTGATCGCCAAGGCTCCCGGACAAATCTGGGTGGTGGCGATGGCATCAATGAACTCCTCTTTCGTCATCCAATGATGTTTGTCCACGACTTCGCTCTCTATAATAGGAATCATGGCATAGCCACCCCCAAGGGTGACTATGCCAATCTTCATAAAGGTCTTAAATAATGTGCTATATTGAACTTGCATTCAATTTACAAATTTGAAATCATTATTTTGCTACTCTTTCTTCAATCCACTGACGTGCATTGA
>DJOI01000004.1:0-28323 GCA_002439605.1 Candidatus Segatella mututuai
CCACTAAGAGTGCTCTACATTCTCAGCGATGGCATATATTACCTTATTTATTATGGTGTGAAGTATCGCCGTCCACTGGTAAGGAAACATCTCTTCGACTCTTTTCCTGAAAAAAGTGAGGCAGAACGCATCAGGATAGAGAAAGAATTCTACTCTTGGTTTTGCGACTACATCGTAGAAACCATCAAGCTCTTTACTATGAGCAAGAAGCAAATCAAGAAGCGCATGCAATTCATTGGGGCTGAAAAGATAAGAGAATCATGTCAGAAAGGCCAATCGTGCGCTATCTATTTAGGGCATTACTGCAACTGGGAATGGGTTACCTCCCTGCCACTTTGGGCAGGTGAGGGAATTACATTCGGACAGATTTATCATGTCTTAGAGAATCCAGCCTTCGACAAACTCTTTCTCTACCTCCGCAACCGATTAGGATCTATCAGCATTCCCATGGCTGAAACGCTGAGAAAGATAGTAAAGATGCGCCAGAATGGCAAACAGATTGTCATCGGTTTCATTGCCGACCAAGTTCCATTTTGGAACAACATTCACTACTGGACCGATTTTCTACACCACGATACTCCTGTGCTCACAGGCACAGAGAAAATAGCCATAAAAGCCAATTTTGCAGTATATTATCTTGACTTGCAACGAGTGAAACGTGGCTATTATAAAGGAGAATTCAAGCTGTTGACCGACAAGCCAAAAGAATGCAAGGAGTTTGAAATCACCGAGATGTACTTCCGTGAATTAGAAAAGACCATCCAACGCCAACCTCCCTACTGGCTTTGGACACACAACCGCTGGAAGCGTACACGCGAGCAATGGCTCAAGATTGTAGATCCTGTAACACATAAGATGAAAAGAGATTTGCAATAACTTATCAGAATTTACATTAAACCGAATAAGAACGATGATATTTGTAACAGACAAAGGACGTATGTGCAACAACATCTTGCAGTATGGTCATGTTTACGCTTGGGCACGTGAGCATGGCAGAAAGAGCATCTCTATGCGTTTCTGCTATAAATACCAATACTTCAAGATATGCCATACAAAAGGACATAACTTCCTTACTTATATAATAGCTAAATATGCAGCCAAGTGGGGACTGATTCCAACCGTTGACTTCAATGATATAGCAAAAGAAGCTATACAAAGAGACGCAGCCACTGTAGCAAGGCACAAACACGTGCTTGTAAAAGGTTGGTGTGTACGTTTCTACGACCTCTTCATCAAATATAAGGCAGAGATTATCGACCTTTTTACCTTTGATGCTCCTATTCTGGAAAAGACAAGGGTCTTTATGGGAGAAAAAGCCGATGACGAGTTAAGACTTGGAGTACACATTCGCCGAGGCGACTACAAAACATGGCACAACGGCAAGTATTATTTCGAAGATGCAGACTACCAGAATTACATTCAGCAATTTCAATCTCTCTTTCCCAACAAAAAGATTACTGCATACATTTGCAGCAATGACCCCATGTTAGACAAGGAATCATACAAGAAGCATTTAAAAGGCATCCGTGTCGTAATTTCACAAGGTGGCCAAGAAGATGATCTCTGCCTTTTATCAGAATGTGAATATCTGATAGGTGCTCCAAGTACATTTACCTTAGTGGCAGCCATGTATCATAACTTACCCTTATATTGGATAGAGAAGAAAGAGGAAGCTCTCTCTCTAAATTCCTTTGATAAGTTCAACCATTTATTTCAAAATATAAGATAATCGCATATATGCCTAAAGTTAGCATCATTGTACCAAATTATAATTATATTAGCTATCTTCCACAAAGGCTCGAGTCGATATTCAAGCAGACTTTTACTGATTATGAGGTTATTCTACTTGATGACTGCTCTACAGATGGTAGCAAAAAAATTCTACGCCAATATGCAACCCATCCAAGAGTAAGTCATATTATAATTAATAACACTAACTCTGGATCAACTTTTGCGCAATGGGAAAAAGGGATAAAATTAGCTCAAGGAGAATATATTTGGATAGCAGAAAGTGATGATTATTGCTCTTACAATTTTCTTGAACAGTCTGTAAAGATATTGGATGAAAATCCACATGTATCCTATACCCTTTGCGGCTCACACATTGTTGACGAAATTGGCAAACTGCGAAATTGGAACTATGATTCATGGGGTCTAAAAACAGACACCAATAAAGTCTGCATATTCTCATCTGCCACATATTTGAAAGGATTATTTTATCACAATACAGTCTACAACGCAAGTATGGTCGTTTTCAGAAAGAAAACATATAGCCTTATCCAAGATAAAGACTATACAACTATGAAATATTGCGGAGATTGGCTTTTTTGGATAAAAATGACAGAACTTGGTGATGTCGCACTTCGCCAAGAACGTTCCAATTACTACAGAAGGCATGGTAAGAGTGTAACTATTACGGCTAACAAAGAAAAACAATTAGAAGAAAAATTGTATATTTACAATTATTTATGGAAACTGGACATCTTTGGCAAAATAGAAGAACTCCTTTCGAAAGGTTTTGTGTATAAGATAATTATAAGAACCGAAATTCGTGAGAAAGAAAAATATTTAGCTAAGATGCAAACATTAGGGGTAAATAAGAGAAACTATATCATCGAAAGAATAGCCAAGCTCTTATTCCCCCATACAATACATTAGCAACATTCACCTCACAATACGAATCGATATGAATTACAAATTATTAGCAGTGAAAAAGCTATTTTGTACGATTAGCTCGGCTATCATACCTTATAAACCTTTCAGGCATAAGGTAAGATACAGACTTAATCCGCTCAATGATAAAAGAGTGGAACGGTATTTTCGTGAGCAATATGTACTCCCTGCATATCAAAGAATATCAAATCTAAAGAGCAACACACAAAATATTGATACAAAAAAAGAAGAAACATTTGAGTATATCTGGCAATGCTGGCTTCAAGGAAAAGAAAAAGCCCCAGAAATAGTAAAGACATGCATACAATCTGTGGAAAAGTTCAAAAGAGCCAATCAAAAGGTTGTCATTATTACTGCAAAGAATTATACCGATTACGTTAGCTTGCCCACCTTTATTATTGAAAAATGGAAAAAAGGAATCATAAGTCATACTCAGTTCTCGGATATTTTGCGAATTAATTTTCTATCAAAGTATGGTGGCTATTGGATTGATGCAACCTGTTTGCTTACCGCCCCAATCCCCAAATGGATTGAAACAAGTTCGCTATTTATGTATAGAGCTTATGGAAAATTCGATTTTACATTCATACAAAGTTGCTTCATTCATGCCAATGCCAACAATCCTATCATCTTAGCATGGTGTTTCTTAATGGAACAACTTTGGAAGAAAGAATATAAACTACTACATTATTTTCAACTTCACTTGATGTTTAAGGCTTTAGTTTACACAAATCCATTTGCCAAGGAAGAATTTTTCAAGATGCCAGCCATATCCGAAAAAGATACCCAGACTTTGATGAACTTCATACTGCAAGGAGCACCCTATTCGACAGCAACATTTGAAACTATCAAGAAGAAGTCTTTCATTCACAAACTCACCTATAAAGAAGACATCCCTAATGAGTTTTACACATTCTATTTGTCACATCAATAAATTATACTATTATGAATAAAATAAAAGTAAGCATCCTCGTATCTACATACAATTGGCCTGAAGCCTTAGAGTTTTCGCTCAGAAGTATGTTCTGCCAGACTATCTTACCTGACGAGATAGTCATTGCAGACGATGGCTCTACCCCAAAAACTAAGGAGTTGATTGATAAATTAAAAAAGGAAACTTCTATCCCTATCAAGCACATTTGGCATGAGGACAAGGGATTTCGCAAAACCATTATTCTGAATAAGGCCATTGCAGAGGTTTCCTATGATTACATCTTGCAAGTAGATGGGGATGTTGTCCTTTCACCACATTTCGTAAGCGACCATCTCGAATTGGCAGAGAAGAACTATTTCGTATGTGGCAGCAGGGTAAAACTATCACCAGAGGTAACCAAACGACTGATGAATTCCAAGAAATTCAAGCTGAATGTTTGGAATATGCCCATTACATTTGTGTTCAATAGTTTCCGCTCTAAGTTCTTGCGCTACTTTATGGCTGAAAGATACGCCAAGAAAATAGACCACCTACGTGGCTGCAATATGGCTTTTTGGAAAGAAGACCTAATCAAGGTTAATGGTTATAACGAAGACTTAATGCAATGGGGACACGAGGATGGAGAAATCGCATTCCGACTACACTTTGCAGGTGTCAAGAAAAAAGCTCTTAAAATGGGAGGCAATGTTTATCACCTTTACCATCAAGAGTCTTCAAGAGGCAATGAGCAACGCCATCTCATCGAACTCGAAAAAGTACAGCAAGAACATCTTGCTTGGTGTGAAAACGGCATTGACAAGTATCTATCCAAAAGATAATATACCAACAAAAAACAGCGTAAAGTGCCAGTTCCAATACACTTCACGCAGTTTTTCATCTCATTTTTTGCCGAATCTTATTTTCCAATATCTTGCTCACTGCCACAAACTGATAGATTCCTTCATAGCAAGCACAAATGAAGCCTTCTCTGCCATCACGGAAACCACCTTTCTGAATATAAGCCCTAAAGAAACGGACTAAAGGGCGATAAAACAATGCCGCCAAGCCATAGTTCCGATTTCGCTTTTTTTCTATCTCATTCTCCGTATATTGGTTGATTTTTGCCATACGGCAAGCAATGGAATCATCGGCAAGATGCACAAATGCCAATTTTTCATTCTTTGAAGGCAACTTTTTTATTCTACCTTGAATAACAGGATCTGCATGAATGATGGCAGGCCAAACCGTTCCTTCCTTCACAAAGAAGCGAAGTTGATAGTCAGGATAAAAACAGCGCATAAACCGCCCCATAAACTTTGTTATACGAGGAATATACACACCTTGCGGCGCATCGTCTTGCCTCGTCAAGGCATAAAGATAATCCTTCAGTTGGGGTGTTACCAGCTCATCGGCATCCACCACCAATACCCATTTATTGGAAGCTGTATCAATGGCTGTTTGTCGGGCAGGCTCACATATTTGGTAATCTCCCTTCGGGAAGATTACAATCTTGCATCCATATCGCTCCGCTATCTCACGAGTATCGTCTGTACTCTCCATATCACAGACTACGATCTCATCAAAGTCCTTGACAGTATCAAGTACTTGCGCCAAATACTGCGAGGCATTGTAGGTATTGATTACTACCGATATTTTATTATTGCTCGTATCCATTTTACTTTTTTACGTTTTAATTTTCCTTTCTCAACCAGTCTAACACATACTGCTGCTTGATGCCATCATGGAATATCTGCGGATCGTTGTCAAGCGTCAATAGATATTTAGGATAATTATCCTGTATGGCTCGCAAGGGCTCCAATTCTCGCTTCATCGTAGCCTCATCCCTCACACTAAGCGATACTTGATAATAAGACTTATGCTCACCTTGGATAACGATGAAGTCAATTTCGGCATCACCAACCTTGCCTACATAGATCTCTCCGCCACGACGTGCCAACTCTAAATAGACAACATTCTCTAAGACATGTCCGAGGTCGCCCCCTTTGGTAGCATTAATGACATTGCGAAGACCAACATCTGCCAGATAATATTTCTGACCTGTTTTCAGCAATTGCCTCCCCTTGGCATCGTATCTCTGAACAGAATAAAAGATATAACTATCCGTCAAGGCTGAGATATAGTTCTCGACCGTATGCGATGTGATTTTTCTTCCCAAAGAAGTCATCGTATCGCTGATGCGCTTAATGACAGAGATGTTGCCGATATTATCCGCCAAGAAACGGACGACACTCTCCAACATCATGACATCCGTTATCTTCCTGCGACTTACTACATCTTTCAGCACAATCGTGTTGTATAAGCCAGTAAGATACTCACGTATCATCTCTCGGTCGTTCCTGATTTGCAACACATAAGGGAACGAACTCTTTTCGATATATTCACGATAGACGCTCTCCATACTCAAACCTGGAGGCATTGCCTGGAGATATTCTTTGAATGAGAACGGAAACAACTTGATTTCTACATATCTTCCTGTAAGCAACGTCGCTATCTCCCCAGACAAGAGATAAGCATTAGAACCCGTGACATAGATATCTACATTATCTAATAAAAACAAGCTGTCTATCGCCTTTTGAAATCCATCCACCATCTGAATCTCATCAAAAAACAGATAGTTCATCTTCTCTGGGCAAAGGTTCTTCTTGACATGTGAATACAATACCTTGTAGTCAAGGAAAGGCTCATTGTCCAAATCCTCGAAGTTGAGTTCCTGCACCTGAGTTTCTGACACACCTTCTGAAAGAAGCTTCTCGCAAAACATCTTCAACAGAGATGACTTGCCACAACGCCGAATGCCAGTCACCACTTTTATTATTTTCTTGTCTCTCCACTTCTTTAGAAGGGACATATACTCTGTACGTTCTATCATAAGCAAAAAATGAATTGCGCTACAAATATACGAAACTTTTTCAAGAAAATTGCAGCACATTACAATTTTCTTGCTAAATCACCAAAAATTTGCAGCGCACTGCAAATTTGTGGTTCCTTATATAACTCAAGGTAGAAAGAGGCAAAAATGGATGCACGTCATACGCAACGGAATCGCCATATAATTATGTCTGACAACAAAGATACTGGCAACCACTGGACAAAGTTTGCCAGCTGTTGTCAGTAAGATCATTATATTTCAAATACTCCAAGCACAATGTTTCAAGTAAGATATACGATGCTAAACCAGCACCATATCCTTTCGCTCCTCGAAATCGGAGATAACATCGATGATTGCTCCTGAAATCTCTGACGACACATACGAGAAATCCTTCTTTTGGCGAATAGCCTTGAGGAAGGAGAGAAGCATATAACGCAACCCCTCGCCATCCAACTGGTAGAAATATCGCTTATTGTTCTGGGGATCCTCATACCTCACCTCAAAATAGTCTGTCTTCCACCATGGAGCCGGCACATAGATATAGCCTTTGGTGCCGGAGATGACAAGGGAGCCTTCCGACTTCACGCCCTGTCCTACCTTGAGCGAAGCCACAGCGTGTGGATAAACAAAGGAAATCTTGGTGAATGCATCATATTTTTTCTCCTCGTCCAGGAAATGAGTGGCAATCTGCTTGGTTGCGTAATCCGTCCCTAACAACTGGAAAATAGGCAATAGCGCCGTAGGTCCCCAGGCACAGATGCTGTTCCATTCGTAGAGATTCTTCTGGGAATCTTGGGTAGGATCGAAATCTATAAGACTGGTGCAAGTGGCATCCACCGACATGATGTCGCCAATGATCCCCCCCTTTGCCAAAAGCAAGAGGCGATAATAGGCTACAGAGTAAGCCGTCTTGATGGAATCCATCAAGACCAACTGCTTTTGCCGAGCTATCTTGAGAAGTTCTTGCCATTGGTTCGCATCCATGGTGATGGGTGACTCGCACAATACATGTTTGCCTTGTTCCAATGCCTCCTTGATCTGTACATAATGCAACGATGGTGCGGAAATGACATAGAGCGCATCGCTATCTGCCAATAATTCTTGATAAGAATCCACCTGATTTTCCTGCTTACACAATGTCTTAGACAGATATGTATCGTTCAAGGTGAAAACCTTGCCTGACTCCAAACCATTCACATACTGCGACTCACGCTCTATCTTGTTGAGGATGGGCGACTCACCCACCAAGCCGAGCCGAATTGGCTGTTGCTCACTACGGATTTCTGTGCTCGACACACCAGTGGTGCGATCGAGATACACCACCTTGCAATAAGCTTTGAGATAGTCGAACTTACCCTTCCAGTCGGAGCCAACGGTAAAGATATCGACATCATAACGCTTGATGTCATCAATCTTCTGCCCCTCGTACTCCTCGACAATTATCTCATCGGCAAGACCTGTAGCCCGCACAGCCTCTATGCGCTCCATGAGTGATTGTTGTACGTTAATCTTACCTCGCTCACGATCGAAGGTATCCGAAGTGACACCTACTATGAGATAATCGCCCAAAGCCTTGGCACGTTCCAAAAGGCGTATGTGCCCGTAGTGCAAGAGGTCGTAAGTACCATATGTGATGACTTTTATCATAACAATCCTTTGTTTTGCAAATCCTTAAGGGCATTAACCAACATGGTATTGTCTTTTATTGTGAGGTTGCCAAGGTGCCCTACACGGAACACCTTCTCAGCCATGTCGCCACCATTAGGACATACCCAGATGCCATACTCATCCTTCAGCTTGAGGAAGATGTCGTAAGCCGAAGCATGGAGAGGATGGAGCGGAGTGACAGCATTCGACATCGACTTGGAAACGATGGTAAAAGGCAAGTCCCGGATTTTGCTACGGAAGTCTTCTGCCAGCATCTTCATTCTGCGGTTCTCGCTCTCGACACCTCCATTTCGCTCTATCTCACGCAAACGAGCATTGATTTGCAGCAAAATTCCTACTGCAGGAGTAAAGGGAGTCTGCCCGCGCTCGCCATTTTTCAGGGCATCCTTCAGGTCGAAGTACATCGACTTTACCTGGTTAGCTTCCACGCGCTTCTGAGCCTCAACATCGAGAACAACAACCGATATGCCCGGAGGGCAAGCCAGGGCTTTCTGCGAACCTGTTATCATCACGTTGACACCCAATGCCTGCATGTCGAATGGGTCGGCGAGGAACGAGCTGATGGAGTCAACAGCCAAGAACATTTTGTTGCGATGGCAAAAGTCGCTTATCATCTTTATGTCGTAGAGAACACCCGTAGAGGTTTCGTGCAGGTTGACTAAGAATCCCGTGTAGCCTTGCCCTTCATAGGCACTCAACTCTTCGGCAGTCAACGGATTGCCCATCTCCAACTTGATTTCGGTATGAGGAATGTCGTGTATCTGGCACAGTTGCACGAAGCGATGACCAAAGCTGCCTCCATTGACCACCAGCACCTTGTCGGCTGGTGTAAAGACATTCATCACCACAGCCTCCATCGAGGCCGTGCCAGAGCCTGTGATAAACACCACACGAGACTCGTCCGAAGCCTTGGCAAACTTTTTCATCAATCGTTCGTTCTCCTTCATCGTCACCGAGAACTCTGCTGTTCTGAAATAGGGTACCTGCTCGGCACCTATGGCCCGCACCTCGTCGCTTGCCATCACTGGGCCTACCGTAAAGTTTAACATTTCCTTCATCCTTATTATGATCTTATTGTCTTTTTATTCTTCCAAAAGTCTTGATGCTCGTATACTTGCGCCACAGGTTGAGCTTTCTCTTGGCCGGCACGCCGTGGCGACGAATATATTCCTCGGCTCCGGCTATCATGCGCTCGCACACCTTTCCGTCCAAATAGGGGTCGTAGTTGTCTACTATCCACTGTCGCTTGGCTATTGCCGCCGGGTCGGTCAGGGCGTGGTCGTAAGCTGCAATGAGCAGCGACGGCTCGTTGATGTTCTCCCAGTAGATGTTCTTCGAGATGGTACCCAACGTGATGACAGGACGCGAGAGCAACAGGAACTCATAGATGGTAGACGAGGTGTCGCTGATGAGCACATCCGACATGAGCTGATACTTGGTAACATTCTCTCCTTTGTCGATGAAGACGATGTCTTTCCTCTCGCCCGCCCAGTCGCGATACTCGTCCACCCACTCCTGTCTGGTCAGCGGATGAAACTTCATCAGCACCAAGGCATTTCGTTCCTCAGCCAGTCTGCCGAGCTGATCCTTGATGTAAGGCAGCGATGTGAGCTTGGGTGAGAAGGTGGGCGCATAGAGGATGATGGTCTTCTTGCCACTCTGGCAGAGCAACCGTTCGCGCTCTGCGTCATATTTGTGCAGATTGGCCTTTATCCAGTCTTGCTTGGGCCATCCAGTCTCAAGCACCTCAAAGTCGCCATATTTCTTTGCCAGCTCCTTGAAGTGCGAGGTGAAGTAAGGACCTTGTGTAAAATAGGTATCGAAGTATCTGCGTATAACCCAGTGGTCTTTCTTCTCGGCAGCATAGCCGTGGAACACCTGTATCTTGACCCCTGGCAGATAGTAGGGCACGATGTTGCCTGGCACATAGATAGCTTCGGGCGAGAAGTCGTAAACCTCCTGCATGGAGCCTGTCCACCTCACCTTATCGGCATACTCGAACCTGTCTATCTTGGGCTGGTGAATGTACCACAGTACCTCGTGGGGCAAGTGGCTGTCAGTCACGTATTCCTGTATTGGGTTGAGTATGTCGATGGCATATTTGTTCTCACAAAACAGCACGATTCTCATATCTTTGCTTTTTCTTGTTGTTTACTACTTTTTGTTGTTCTCATTGGCATACACCAGTCGGTTTTGCGTCATTCGCTCCATGTACGACTGTATGATGGCCTTCACCTGACGCTCCATCTCCTGACGCACCTTTGGTTCCTTGTCTGCCACATTGTTCTTTAGCAACAGGTCGGTGCGGAACTTGTACATTGCCTTTGTCTTCTGCCCGTCCCACTGCAGCAGGTAGTCGCCCCTCACATACTGATAGAAGCCATTGATGTAGTTCACCGCCCATGTATCCTTGGCTGGCGTTGTGAGCAGGTCGATGCCGAAGCCCACGTACTTCTTGTCGTAGCCCAAGTAACTCAGCACCGTGGGCATGATGTCTATCTGCTGGGCTATGGCGTCGCGCATGCCAGGCTTGAACTCACCACTCGGGTCGAAAAAGATGATAGGCGAGCAGAAACCTCCCAAGTCGGTCTGATAATACGCATGGTCGCTCAAGTTGGTGTGGTCGGATGTAATCACGAAGAGCGTGTTCTTATACCAAGGCATAGTCTTCGCCTTGGCGAAAAACTTTCGCAAGGCATAGTCTGTGTAGCGTATGCACTTATGAATAACAATGCCTTCCTCCGGGAATACCTTCTTATACTTATCTGGAATGACATACGGATGATGAGAAGATGCGGTAAAGAGAGCTGTCATGAAAGGCTGCTTCAGCTCGCCCATCTTGGTGGCATAAAACTGCATGAAAGGCTCGTCCCATATCGCCCAAGTTCCGTCGAAGTCCTTGTCTCCATCAAAGCGCTTGTCCGCATCATATTCCGTACGGCCAAAATAATCCGTGAAGCCCGAGGTGCGGGCAAAAGCCTGGAAGCCCATCGAACCATTCTCAGCCCCATGGAAGAAGGCGGAGTAATAGCCCTTCTTCTTCAGCTCGCCAGCCAGTCCGCTCACATTGTTCATCGACGCTGGTGTGAGGAAGAAAGGCTCTACAAACATCGGAATGCTCGACAAGATACTGGGCATTCCGTCGATGCTCTTCCTGCCATTGCAATAGGAGTACAGATAGGTGGCGCTGTGCTGCATCAGCGAGTCGACAAAAGGCGTATAGCCCTTGTATCTTCCGCCGTCGAGCCACTTGTTGAAACCACCAATATACTCTCGTCCGAAACTCTCGATGATGATTACCACCACGTTTTTCCTACGCTTCACAAGCGTATCGGAAGGAACATGGATGGGCGAATAGATGGCATCGAGTTGCTTCTCCGTATAGTAGTTCGGCACTTCGAAGACGGGCTTGTCGATGGTACGGATGATGGAGAAAGGAGTGTTCAGCACAATAGCAGCCTCCTGCGGACGCTCCACGTACTGGTTGGCGTTGCTGATGGTGATGGGGCGCACGGCTGTGGTGAATCCGCCTCGCATGCCTGCCACACAGAAAGGCACGAATACGACAAGGCAAGCCGTCTGAACGGCATAGTATCTTGCCATGGGTTTCAGCCTGTAGGGACGCTTTACCGATTCGGGAACATCGCCCTTGGGCATGCGGTAGAAATACCATAGCGCAGCTATTAGCACCACGCCGATGAGCACCAAATACCAGTGGCGCAAAAGCTCCACACCGAAGATGCTGCCTAAATTGTTCTCATTCTTGAACTCCGAGAACACTGTTACCGTAGTGCGACGGGTAGTGTACTGGAAGTATACGCTGTCGGTAAGATTGGCCACTATGCTCAAGGCATTCACCACGACAAACACCCATTTGGCTACATTCTGATACAAGGCACTCTCCTTGTAGTGGATGGGGAAAAGCATCAGGAGCGCATAGAGTGCGTTGGTATAGAGAATGGCCGAGGAATCGAAGTACCAACCTCCCACGAGCATCTCGCCAAAAGCCTGCCAGGTAAGCGAGTCGGAGAACATGCTCCAGTTGACCGCCAAAAACACCAGGCGGCATATTTCATAAACGATGTATACCATCGCCATATTGATGACGAAGCAGAGTGGCGAGGTAAACAAATTTCTCTTTAGTCTCACGTTTGTGTTATTTTTGCTGTTTATTACATGTTGTTACAGCTGGCAAAATTACTTAAAAATCATGTACTGAGCAAATAATTGGCTACGTATTTTGCCTTACCACTTCCATTTCACTTGTATTTCGACATCAGTCTGCGAGGAACCGTCTATCTGCTGCAGTCCCGACGAAATGTGGCCGCGGTCGAAATACTTGGTGCCGCCCACCTTGCAGAGAGCTACGAGATGGCTGCCCGCATCGGCTCGGGCTGTCAGCACAAGGCGCATGCCCCGACCAAAGAAGCTGCCAAAGCGAGTACCGTAAAGCAACGTGGGCTCGCTGGCATAAATGCGTGACGCATAGTCGTCGGTACAGAAGTAGCCTGCCATGCCCGCCAGCCTCAACCAACGCCATCTGCAAGTTGCCTGTTGGCTTGCCATCCAACCTCGACTTGCCACTTCAGCCTCGCGCACATGGCTCATGTCGAGTTGAGTCTTGCAACTCCAGTTTCCGCCCCCATACGTGGCGTAGAGCCTACCTCGCTGGGTCTGCTCGCCCTGCTTGTCACGATAACGGTAACGAGCACCCAACAACGTTGAGCCCGACGGGCGGAAGGCTATGCCGAGCAGGTTGTCCCAACTGTGCGTGCTGCCCGTGGTGCCGAACTTGGGCCAGGCAAAATAAGCCACGTCGGTATAAGCAGTCACATTCCATCTGTCGGTAGGCGACCAGCTGCCGCCCAAATACACGCCACTCTCGTCCTGCACGCTGGTTCCGTCGGCAAAGGCACAAGCATAAAGCGAATAGTAGCGATAGGGATAAAAGCGCTGGAGAGCCACCAACGAGAAGTGGTTGGAGAAGACATAGCTCATGGCGTTGACTGTAGCCACGACACCACACGAGCCTGTTGCCGTCTCGCCTTGCACCACAAACCGAGGCGACACATAGGCATAGTCTACACTCGCATTCCAGAATGCACTCCCGGCAGGTGCGAACCGTTTGTACAGCAACTTACGGTTGGGCGTGAGGGGCAGCGAGAAAGAGTTGTAGAAGCCCGTGGCTCCTACATGCAGAGCACCCTTTCGATAGCCCACATTGCCACCTGCAAGGAAAGCCGACGCCACATTCTTCTTCGCCATCTCGGAGGTTGTGCGATGCAGGCCAGAGGTTAGGATGGTCTGTATGCCTCCGTCCTTCAGCGTGGCATCTATCTTGCGATACGAGACAAAACCTGTCACATCGAGTCCGCGCGCCACGGTCACCGTGGCTGCCGCTCCCTGCAAATAGTTGGCGGCATAGCGCGAGCTGTGCACCCTGACCACGTTGCTGTTGCGTCCCAAAGCCGAGAGTGTGGACAACTTGCCAAACGAGAAGTCGTTGTTCAGTATCAGTCCCATGCCCTCATGCAGCCTATAGCGTCCCAAGGTGAGGTTTTTCAACCTTCCCCAACTACGTATCTGCAGATAAAAAGAATAGAAATCGTAGCCTGCGCCGTTGCCGTTGCTCATGAAGGGTTCGCCCGCGTCCTTCGACCCCGTGAACCCCATCTTCACCTTGTCGCCATAACGAAACTGATAGCGTAGCCAATGCTTGTAACGGCTTCCCAAATAACTGCCATCGACATCGCCCTTGCGTTCATACAGAGGCACTTTCACCATAGCCATCAGTTCGTGCTTGCCATATTTCGCTATCTGGCGCAGAGAAGGAAAGCTCCTTGCCTCCACCTCGCCAGCATAGACAAAGCATGACAGCAACTGGCGTTGCGTCCACGACATGCCGTTTATCATGGCCAGCTCGCCCAGGCTCTTCATTGCCCCATAGCGATAAATGTAGGCTTCGATGTCCTCTATCTGCTGAGCGGTGAGAAACGGCAGGCGCTGCAGGTCTTCAGTCGTGGCGGTATTGATGTTGATGGGGTGTTCCGCCAACTCGTTCAGTACGTCCTCGTATTCCTCCCACGACTGACCCTCAAAGTCCTCCACGTCGCTCAGCTGATCCAGATATTGCTGCCACGCAGCAACAGTTGTTTCTTTCTGAGCCAGGACCATACCCGACATCAACCATACGAGCAAGAGCCATATTGTCCTCTTCGTCATCTTTTGGGCTTTTAGGTTAATACACAGATTGTCGTTATTGCTTAGGTGTGTACGAGCATCCCGTCGTACCCCACAAAGATACTGTAAAATAATGAAAAAGAAGAAGAAAATGACAAATATTTTTCTTTAAGTGCGAAAATATCGTTACTTTTGCGCACGGAATAAGAAATCTGAAATATGAGAAGACTTTTGCCCATGCTTTTTTTAGCAATCCTTTCCGCACACTCCGTGCCAGCCTTGGCGCAGAGCAACGACGCGTCTCATCCCGAAGACAGGGAAGTGGACATGGACGCACCCACCTTCGACCCCATGGTGAAGGTAGGGAAGGTGCTGCTCGGAAAGGACAGCGTGCAGTATGTCGAGGTCAACAAGGTGTACATCTATCCTGAGCCCGAGTTCAAGGATGCCAAACAGCGCATGGCTTACAACCGCTTGGTTTACAATGTAAAGAAAGTATTGCCCATCGCCAAGGAGGTAAGGCAAATCATCTTGGAAACCGGTGCTTACCTGGAAACGCTGCCCAACAAGAAAGCGAAAGACGAGCACATGAAGCGAGTGGAGAAAGACATCAAGCGCGAATACACGCCACGCATGAAAAAGCTCACCTACGCCCAGGGCAAGCTCTGCATCAAGTTGGTTTATCGAGAGTGCAACTCGTCTTCCTATCAGCTGATACAAGCTTTCCTTGGTCCTATCCGTGCTGGCTTCTACCAGGCTTTTGCCGCCCTCTTCGGCGCCAGCCTTACCAAGAAATACGACCCCAACGGCGTCGACCGCCTTACCGAACGTGTGGTAAGGCAAGTGGAGTCGGGACAACTCTAACTTTTATGACCAAGGGAGGTCTTAAGAAATGAAAGAAACCACCCATCGAAGACTCGTATAACTCGGACAAGATTACCTCTGCACCAGAAGTGAAAACTATTCCTCTGTGTAAAGCACCTGGATGATGGTTTGACCTACGGCCTTGAGGGTGTTCTTGTCGAGGTGAGCCATATCGTCGCTCACGGTGTGCCAGGTGGGGCCGAAACTGCTCTGCTGGCAGTCGGGATAATAAGGAATAATATCGATGGTGGGAATCTTCGCCTTCTGGTTGACAGGGATGTGGTCGTCGGTTATCATGCCTCCGTCGCTTTTTGGGAAGAAACTGCCATAACCAGCCTGGCGGGCTGCCCGCCACACCTTGTTGACTACAGCAGAGGCATACTGCATGGACATGCCCTCACGATAGAACTGGGCTCCTTGTCCGCCCACCATATCGAGCAGAATGCCGTAACGGGGCTGATAGCCGGAGGATTTGTTCTCGCTCCAGTACTGAGCGCCTAAAGCCCAGGAGTCGCCATCGTCCTGCACGTCAGCCCATTGCGGAGTTCCCCAGTCCTCGGCATCGAAGCACACGAAGTCGACTCCAATCTGTGGATTTAGTTTTTTATCGACTTGTAACAGTCGGGCGATTTCCAACATCACTCCTATGCCGCTGGCCCCATCGTTGGCAGCCATGACAGGCTTGCGCCAGTTGGTGCTGTCTGGGTCGTTGTCCGCCCATGGACGACTATCCCAATGGGCACACAGAAGGATGCGTGTGGATGCCAGAGGATTGTAGTGGGCAATGATATTGGTGCTCTTGAGCAGAGTGCCATCATAGCCTTTGAGGTCGGCTTTCTGGGCTTCCACCTGACAACCAAACTGTCGGAACTTGCTGACAATCCATTCTCCACAACGCTCGTGCGCATCGCTGTTCATGGTGCGCGGACCGAACTGGCATTGCGCCTCACAATAGGCGAAAGCAGAGTCGGCATTGAAGGTTGGACCTACTGGGTTGAGTTTCTCAGCTTCCTCCACCTCCTGCACATCGGGCGATACGCTATGGCTGTTAGTATAGGTGTAAGCCCCGGCAGCAATGGCTGCCGCAGCAACAAAGCCCAATATGATTTTCATTTTATTTGTCATCGTTTAATATTCCTGCTCTTTTAACTTGAACGTTTTACTTTCCTTGCTTTTTGCTTAACTCTCTTGTACCAACTGCATGACACGAAGCCAGTTACCGCCCCATATCTTGGCAATATCAGCCTCGCTGTACTTGCGACGCAACAACTGCTGAGTGAAGAGAATGAGTTCGGAGGAGTTGGCAAGTCCACGGATGCCTCCGTCGCCGTCAAAGTCAGTTCCCAAGCCCACATGTTCGATTCCCACGACGCTGATGGCATGTTCCAAGTGGGCAATGGCGTCGCGAATGTCAGCCTCGCCATCCTTGCGCAGAAAACCATGATAGATCGTAATTTGCGCCACACCTCCACGAGCTGCCAACGCACGAAGCTGGTCGTCGGTGAGGTTGCGTGGAACATCACAGAGAGCACGGCAACTGCTGTGGCTGCATACGATAGGCGTGCTACTTAGCTGCAAAGCATCGTAGAAACTCTTTTCCGAAGCGTGGCTTAGGTCGACCATGATGCCCAGCCGGTTCATCTCGCGAATGACCTGTTCACCAAATTCGCTGACTCCATGATGGGTGTTGCTGCCCCGGGCACTGTCGCAAATGTCGTTGTCGCCATTATGACAAAGAGTGATATAGACGATGCCTCGCTGGGCAAAATGCTTCAGGTTGGCAAGGTCGTGGTCGAGCGCCAACCCGTTCTCGATGCCGAGCATGATGCTCTTGCGACCAGCCTTCTTGTTGGCGTACAACTGGGCAGGAGTGTGGGCAAAAGCCAGATAATCGGTATCCTGAGCCACGATGTCGCTTATCTTGTCGAAGATGAGGTCGGCATACTGTACGGGGGTGTCTACGTCAAACTCCACCTTGCTGCGGAAGCTCTCTCCAGGCTTGGGCTGTGGTAGATAAGCCACCATGGTGGTGGCATCCTGTCGGCCGTCGGTCATCTTGTGAAGGTCTACAAGAATGCGAGGGTCGCGATGGTCGAAGCGAACACCCTGAGGAAAGAACATCGGAGTGTCGCAATGGGTATCAAGGGTAAGGTTGCGGGCATGAAACTGCTTGGCTGCGCTGAACTCACCAGCCTTCTCCACCAGCCAGTGGAAGATTTTCTTTCCCTCTTCCCCAAGCCATTCTGGATGCCACTGCACGCCGAGTATCGACTTGTATTCGCAGCTCTCCATGGCCTCGATGATGTTGTCGGCAGAACGGGCTATGACGCGGAAGCGCTTGCCGGGTTGTCTCACAGCCTGATGGTGGAACGAATTGACCATGATGCGCTCGCTGCCGTATATATTATATAAGGTGGAACCTTTCACCAAGCAGACGCTGTGGGTTGGCTCCGAGCGGTCGGCATCCTGGCTGTGCTTCACTTGCTGCTCGATGTCTTGCTCCACCTTTCCGCCAAGGGCTATCGCCAAGGTCTGTATACCCCGGCAGATGCCCAACATGGGTATCTGACGATTGAAGGCAAGGCGCACGAGCAAGAGTTCGGCAAGGTCGCGCTCACGATTGATGGTATGCAGGCGAGGCGAAGGCTCTTCGCCCATCCACAAGGGGTTATAGTCGCCACCGCCTGTCAGAATGAGTCCGTCCAACTGCTGGAGGGTATTGATGATGACGGCTGTGTCGGCCACAGGGGGAATAATTACTGGCACTCCTCCAGCCTCGACCACCTGCTTGTAATAACAATCACGAAGCGTGGCATCGATGCCCTCGTAATTGGCGGTAAGGCCTATGAGTGGACGATGCTTGGCTTCGGGAAAGGTGGAGTACACCCCCTGAAGATGCGACTCCAAATCAAAGTTTTCCATTTATTCTTCTTCTAAAGTAACAGGTATCTCTCGCTTGATGCTTTGCTCTAAAGAGATGAGTGTCTCGGTGGAAACCACACCGGGAATGGACTGCAACTTGTTGTTGAGCAAATCCATGAGTTGCTCGTTGTCGCGAGCATAGAGTTTGATGAGCATGGTATAGGATCCTGTGGTGAAATGGCACTCCACGATTTCGGGAATATTTATCAAGCGTTCCACAACCTTCTTGTACATGTTGCCTCGTTCGAGGTTGATGCCCACATAGGTGCAGGTGGAATAACCCAAGCTCTTGGGGTTGATGTCAAAGCCGCTTCCTGTGATGTAGCCATTCTCTATCAGGTGTTGCACACGCTGGTGAATGGCTGCACGCGACACACCACACTCTGCTGCCACATCCTTGAAAGGAATACGGGCATTCTTAGACAGGATGCCTAAGATTTTTCTGTCAAGATTATCAATTTTATCCATTCGTTCTGTTTTAAAGTCGTTATTTCTATACTTCTTGCAATATGCTTACTTGTTCAACTTCCAGGTTACACCGTCCTTGGTGTCCTTTACCTCGAAGCCAGCCTCAGCGAGGGCGTCACGAATCTGG
Organism: Candidatus Segatella mututuai; assembly: GCA_002439605.1. Lineage (GTDB taxonomy): Bacteria > Bacteroidota > Bacteroidia > Bacteroidales > Bacteroidaceae > Prevotella > Prevotella mututuai. The sequence goes on from DJOI01000004.1 coordinate 18,706, forward strand.
TCGCTGGTAGCCCAGTCCTTGGCAGCCTTGGCCTTGGCACGAAGGTCGAGCACCATATCCACCACCTTGCCGTAAGCTTCCTCACGGGTATCATTGTTAGCTCCCTTCTCGCTCTTCAAGCCGAGGAGGTCGAAGGTGAAGAGATGCATGGTATCTGAGAGCTCCTTCAAGTCGTCGGCAGAGATGTTTGCCTTGTGGTCGAGGGCTGTGTTGATGATGTGGCAGGCTTCGAAGAGGTAGCTGATGACGAGCTGAGTCTGGAAGTCGTCGTTCATCGCATCGTAGCAACGCTGGCGAAGTTCTGATACAAACTTATGCACCTGCTCATCGCTCTGCTTAGCCACAGGCACACGCTCCAAGTCGCCCAAGCCGTTCATCAGTCGCTCCAATCCCTTCTGGCTCGCCTTCAACGCATCGTTGGAGAAATCGACGGTACTGCGGTAGTGGGCGGAGAGGATGAAGAAGCGGATGGTCATTGGCGAGTAAGCCTGCTCCAAGCTCTTGTGGTTGCCAGTGAAGAACTGCTCCAAGGTAATGAAGTTGCCGAGGCTCTTGCCCATCTTCTGACCGTTGATGGTAATCATGTTGTTGTGCATCCAGTAGTGAACCATCTGGTCGCCCTGGGAAGCCACGGCCTGCGCAATCTCGCACTCGTGGTGAGGGAAAATCAAGTCCATGCCGCCTCCGTGGATGTCGAAGTGCTTGCCCAAGTACTTGCGTCCCATCGCCGTACACTCGCAGTGCCATCCTGGAAATCCATCGCTCCAAGGACTTGGCCAACGCATGATGTGCTCAGGCGAAGCCTTCTTCCAGAGTGCGAAGTCAGCCTGGTTTTTCTTCTCGCCGATGCCGGCAAGCTCGCGGCTCTCGTTGATGACGTTCTCCAGGTTACGACCAGAGAGGATGCCGTACTTATGGTCCTTGTTATATTTCTCAATGTCGAAGTAGATGGAGCCGTTGCTCTCGTAGGCATAGCCATTGTCGAGAATTTCCTGTACCAGCTGCTCCTGCTCGATGATGTGACCCGTGGCGCGAGGCTCGATGCTGGGAGGGAGAACATTGAGTGCCTCCATCGCCTGGTGGTAGCGGTTGGTGTAGTACTGCGCAATCTCCATGGGCTCCAACTGCTCCAGTCGAGCCTTCTTCTCTATCTTGTCGTCGCCCTCGTCGGCATCGTGCTCCAAGTGGCCCACGTCGGTGATGTTTCTTACGTAGCGCACCTTGTAACCCAAGTGCTTGAGATAGCGGAAGAGTATATCGAAGGTGATGGCAGGGCGCGCATGACCAAGATGCGGGTCGCCATACACGGTAGGACCACAAACATACATGCCCACGTTAGGTGCGTGGAGCGGAGTGAATCTCTCTTTCGTACGCGTGAGAGTGTTGTAGATCAATAATTTCTGTTCCATCTTGTATGAATCTTTATTATTACTTATGGGTGCAAAGAAATAGCAAACGAGAGCAATGAAAGCTTGCTTTCAAATTGCCGAGTGCAGCATTTCTTCTGCAAAGTTAATGCTTTTTTTCGACTTATCGGGCTATACGCTAACAAAATGTTTGGTTAATCAAGAAAAATACCTTAACTTTGCCATCGTAATAAAAAAAGAATAGCTTATGAAAGGTAGAAGATACCCTCTCGGGCTACAGACGTTTGAGAGAATTATCAAGGGAAACTATGTGTATGTGGATAAGACGGAACTTATCTACAATTTAACTCATGAAAGTACCTATTGTTTTCTGAGTCGTCCTCGACGATTCGGAAAGTCTCTTCTTGTCACAACCCTTCAGGCTTACTTCCAAGGAAAGAAGGAACTGTTCAAAGGTTTGGCGATTGATAGCTTGGAGACCGAATGGACAGCTTATCCAGTTCTCCATTTTGACATCAGCAAAGGCAAGTATTATAGTCTTGCAAACTTGATGTCAACGCTCAATGTGGTGATTTCTCCCTACGAGTGTCTTTATGGTTTGACACCTGATAAATCAGACGACTTCAATGTTAGAATCATCAATATCATCCAAGCAGCCAAGCAGCAGACAGGCAAGAATGTAGTCGTGCTCATTGACGAGTATGATTGTCCTATGCACGACTCCATGAAGGATGAGAAGCTACAGGAGCAGATACGTGACATCATGCGCAACTTTTTCAGCCCATTAAAGTCAGAAGAAGACAACCTTCAGTTTGTCTTCATGACAGGCATCTCCAAGTTTAGTCAGCTGAGCATCTTCAGCGAATTAAACAACATCACCAACATAAGTATGGAGGATGAGTATAGCAGCATCTGTGGCATCAGCAAGGAAGAGCTCCTGGAAGATTTCCATGATGACATAGAAGACCTTGCCAAGGCTCAAAATATGACATTCGACGAAGCAGTCGCACAACTCAAATTCCATTATGATGGCTATCATTTCAGTGGCAACGGAGCGGACATGTTCAATCCATATAGTCTTCTCAATACCTTTAGACTCAATAAGTTTAATAGTTATTGGTTCTCTACTGGTACTCCTACCTTCTTGATAGAATTATTAAAGCAAAAAGGCATAGACATGCTTCAGATGGAGGATATTTGGACTAATTCCGATCGCTTCGATACACCAACCAAGAAGATTACAGACCCGATTCCAGTACTCTATCAAAGCGGTTATCTCACCATCAAGGATTACATAGATATGGCAGACTCTTACAAGCTCGCCTTCCCTAACGAGGAGGTTCGCAAGGGCTTCTCCAACAGTCTTTTCCGTTATTATGCGCCGGACGGGATGGATGACCGTGATGCCATCAACAAAGCTTGGATAGATAACTTCATCCTGAGCACCGAGGACAATATGGAGGCATTCCTCCCCCATCTCCAGACATTCTACAAGAAGTTCCCATATACGTTGGTCAACAACAACGAGCGTCACTACCAAGCCGTGCTCTACACCATATTGCTAATCCTCGGATGCGATGTAACCCCAGAGGTACCTACATCCGACGGCAGAATCGACATGGTGCTGAAGACGAAGCGCAGCATCTATGTGTTGGAACTCAAATACAAGAAGGATGCCGAGACGGCGATGCAGCAAATCGACCACAAGGACTATGCTGCCGCCTTCGCCGACGACAAGCGAAAGAAATACAAGGTAGGCATCAACTTCTCAGAAGACCGCAGAAGCATCGACGACTGGAAAGTGGAAACTCTCGCATAACATTCTCAGCAACAAGATATAAAATCTGCCCAATAATTAGACGGCTGTGTCTAATTATTGGGCAGATTGTTTTATCGTCATTTTATGCGTTCTTGCTCATTTTCAGACATATAGATACTTTGGCACGCCTATTGTCCATAAGATACACGATAACGTGAATCGCAATAATATAAAAAGAATAAAGAAAATGAAAAGACTTGCAGCTTTAGCATTCTTCACCATCATCTCTATATCACAGATGATGGCGCAAAACATCACAGGAAAGATTGTGGATAACCAAGGCAATCCTTTGGCTTTCGCCAATATCATGCTCCTCTCCCGTCCCGATTCCGCATTCGTCAAGGGAGCGGTAAGCGATGAGGAAGGCAACTTTTCTATCGCCGCCAATTGCAACGGCGGCATCATCAAGGTTTCCTCCATCGGCTATCAGACCATCACGAAGGATTGCGAAGGTCAGCAGGCTGGTATCATTCGACTGGCGGAAGATACGCAGAATCTGAAGGAAGTGGTGGTAAAGGCACATCGCCCTCAATATAAAATGACCAGCGAGGGTCTGATGATCAATGTGCAAGGCACCGTACTCAGCAAGATGGGTACGGCAGAAGATGTATTGAAGCACGTGCCTAGCGTAGTGAAGAAGAAAGACGGATTCGAAGTATTTGGCAAGGGTACGCCTATCATCTATATCAACGGCAGAAAGATGCAAGACATCAGCGAACTCGACAACATCAAGTCTGCCGACATCAAGAGTGTGGAAGTTATCCAAAACCCAGGTGCCATCTACGATGCCTCGGTGAATGCCGTCATCAAGATCAAGACCATCAAGATGAAGGGCGAAGGCTTCAGCTTCGACACCCGCTCGCTCTATTGGTACAACAAGCAACATAATACTACCCAACAAATCAACATGAACTACCGTCATAACGGCTTGAACCTCTTTGCCACTTACAAATTCTCCGACTATACGTGGATACAAGATGCCACTTACGAGCAGACCGTGCATGTAGATACACTGTGGCAACAGAAGAACAACAATCAGGAGAAAAGTCGCACAGAATCTCATCGCTTGATAGGAGGCTTTAGCTACGACTTCAACGCCAACCACTCCATCGGCGCCAGATATACGATGGTTTCGCAAGGTTATCATAGGCAGTACAGTTTCTTCGACAGCGAGATGACAGCCAATGGCAAGTTTTATGATTATATAAAAACCAATGGGGTGAGCGTGAGCAAAGATAGTCCTAACCATCAACTGAACGCTTACTATAACGGAACCTATGGGAAGACCACCATCGACTTGAACACCGACTTGTACTTCAACACCAGTAGAGATTACAACTATAACGACGAGAATAGCCAAGAGTACGATTCCCGCAATATCGTCTCGAAAAATCGGGTTAGCAACAAGATGATAGCCTCCAAACTCGTTGTCAAGTCGCCACTCTTGGGAGGTAGCCTGACCTATGGGGCGGAATATATCAACACCCATCGCAACGACGATTATGAAGTGAACAGAACTGACCTTCTGGACAATTCGTACAGCACGCTGGAGGAACAGACCGTCAGTCCATTTATGCAATATTCCCGACTTACCCCAATAGGCAATATCACGGCAGGCGTAAGATACGAATACGTGCGTTTTAAGTATTATGACTCAGGTATCTATCAGCCAGAGCAGAGCCGTTCTTTCCGCAACTTCTTCCCTACCTTCAGCTATGGCACGAAGATAGGCAAGGTGATGGCGCAACTGAGCTACTCGGTGAAGACCAAGCGTCCTTCTTATTATCAACTCAGCAACAACGTATCATATATGAACCGCTTCACCCGACAAGTAGGCAATCCTCACTTGAACAATGAAACCAATCACACTGTGGAATTATCCGGCGTATGGAAATTCATCCAGTTTATGCTCAACTACAAGGATTCTCGTAACTCCATCATCTACTGGGCGGAGCAAATACCCGAGTACGAGGCGATTACACTGGTTAGCCATAAGAATGTAAAGAGTCTCAAGAGCATGACCGCCTACATCAGTGCTGCTCCAAAGATTGGCATTTGGTCGCCACAAATCAACCTGGGAATGCTGAAGCCATGGTTCACCCTCCATACCGATGTGGCATCTTATCGCTTGAACCGCCCCATCTTCATGGGCAACTTCAACAATGCCTTCTCCCTGCCATGCGGCATCATGCTCAGCGTAGATTATCGATATCAGAGCAAGGGAAACACGATGAATATATATATGGCGAAAGAGCAGCACGTATGGGATGTTACCCTCAGCAAGTCTTTCTTAAAGGATGCGCTTACATTAGAGGTAAAAGGCAATGACTTGTTGTATAAGAACACAGATGCCAATCTGCTCTACAACCAGAAGATGGAACTCTTACAGGTGGCGAAGCGAGGTACGAGAGACATCACCCTCACCCTGCGCTATAAGTTTAACACCACTCGCAGCAAGTACAAGGGAACAGGAGCGGGCAATACCGAGCTGAATCGTTTGTAAAAGTATTTCTAATATTGTTAGAACATCGTTCTAATGCCATTAAAGCATCGCTATAGGGATGCGCCTTAGCCCCTATTAGCGACTGAGGCTCGTCCCTACTAGCGACCAAGCTCGATCGCTAATAGGAGCAAGGCCTCGTCGCTAATAGGGGCTAAATCTATAGTGGTTAGCAGGGAAATCAAGGTACTATAATTGCAATGTGATAGTCCTATGTATCAATTATTACATCATATTATTGTAAGGAAATATTACCATTTTGCCTTTATTCTACTACCTCTTTATTCTGCTAAAAGTACTCTAAACAGACCACTTAGAGCCATGCGAGTAGGTAGCAAAGTGGCTCTAAGTGGTATTTTTAACATACTTAGAGCCACTTTGGTGGTGCTTATTCTGCCAAACCGATGGCGAAATAGGTCGATTTGGCAAAATAGCTATCTCTTATTTTGCCAAATCGGATGTTTTTAGTATCTTTGCGGCAAAATAAAGAACTAAAAGCTTATGCAAAAGATAATAGGACGTACTGCGGAAAGAGCAGAATTACAAGACATTTATGAGTCAGGGAGACCCGAGCTCGTGGTCGTGTATGGTCGGCGCCGTGTGGGGAAGACTTTTCTTATTAGAGAGCATTTTCAAGGACAATTTGCTTTCTATCATACAGGTTTGTCTCAACAAGAGATAGACGCAACAAACCAAAAGGAAGGTCAACTTCAAAATTTCGCCTCTTCACTTCGCCATTATGGCAAGGCAGAACAAAAAACTCCCACGGATTGGCTAACAGCCTTTGATGACTTGCGCTCACTCTTAGAAATAAAGATGCAAGCATCTCCCAACCAAAGACAAGTGGTTTTCATAGATGAACTGCCATGGATGGATACCCCACGTTCTGGATTTCTCTCGGCATTAGAGCATTTTTGGAATGGTTGGGGAGCTGGGCAGACATCCCTTATGCTCATCGTATGTGGTTCTGCCACAGCATGGATTTCCGATCACTTGCTACACAACAAGGGGGGATTATATGACAGGAAGACAAGAGAAATCAAGCTTCATCCTTTTACCTTGCATGAAGCCGAATTATATTATCAGGAGCAAGGCATAGAATTAGATAGATATGTTCAAATGCAACTCTATATGATGCTGGGGGGCATACCTTATTACATGTCGTACGTACGCAAGGGAGATAGTGTAGAACAAACGATGGACAACTTGTTCGCGCAACGCAACGCTAAACTTGATGATGAATTAGAACAATTATTAGTATCGTTGTTTACCAATCATCAAGACTGCATGAAAATTGTTCGTCTTCTCGCCAACCGAAAGAGCGGTTATACTCGCAAGGACATAGCAGAGAAGACTGGAGTTCCATATGGAGGTGGACTCACAAAAACATTAAAGGCATTGACAGAAAGCGATTTTATCCAAAAATACATTTATTACGGTCTCCCTAACAAGGAAGAAAGGTATCGTCTCATCGACTTCTATTCTTTGTTTGCCTTAACCGTAGTTCACAAAAAGACATCGCCAGACGCTGATGTGTGGAAAGGCCAGTTCGACAAACGAACGATGGATATTTGGTATGGATTTGCTTTCGAGGCCTTGTGCTGGAATCATATCCCTCAAATCAAGCAAGCCTTAGGCATTTCTTCTGTACATACCGTGGAATTTTCTTGGCGTGCAGAGAAAAATGATGAACATCCTGGTGCACAAATAGAATTACTGATACGACGTGCCGATAGAATTATCAACCTCTGTGAAATGAAATTCTGTGTAGGTGAATATGTCTTGGACAATATAGAAGCCAGCAAGATTCGCAACAAGATTGCGATTTACCAACAACTCACCCACTGCAAGGAAGTGATACACCCAACTATTGTCACAACCTATGGATTGGCAGCAAACAAACACAGCTTCTTCATACAGAGAGTTATAACGATGGACGACTTATTTGTGTAAATACACTACACACTACACCATTGAAATTACCTGTCATACAATTGTTTAAGTATCATTTGGTGTAGTGTGAAGTAGAAATTCTAAAGTATCATATCACGAATGGAATATGACGACGTATCCTAAATGCTGTCGCCATATTTTTTCCAGCCTATCCTGGGCAATATAGTGTCCCTATTATGGCACTAATTTGACTTTTCTTTTTACCTCACCATCTCGCTATACATCTTGAACAATTCAGCCACGCACTCGCTCTCCGTCATCGTGGTGGAGAATCCGTAGGCTGCCATCACGGCTCGGTCGTTCTGTCGATGAGCCAGAAGGAGCTCCTTCGGCATGAGCGTAGGGTCGTAGAGGTCTGCCAAGGAGGAGTCGGGATACAAGGCTCTTGCGTCCAGGATGGCTTGGGCACTCTGCTCTATCTTCGCCCTCTGCTCGGCGGTAGGCGATGGCCAAGGGAAATTGTTATACACAATGTCCTTGCTGTAGCGATAACGCATCTCCAAGCGACCGCACACCGCCCGCATCCATGCCATGTGGACGTTCGACTCCAAGATGCCGAAGTGGTAGAGGGTGGCATCGGGAACTACAAAGACCAAGTCACTTGCTATTGTTCCAGCCTTGACATATGCCATTGGTACGTATTTTCGTCTCTCAGACGAAACTTTCGGAACTACCAAGAAATCAACTCCCTCTGGCTGTGTTCTCTGAGCAAACAAAGTAGGTGTATCTGCAAACTTGCGAATACCAGCAGCTATACTATTCGCTCTTTTCTCTTGGCATTTCCTAACTCTTTCATATACCAAAGGACAAGCCTTGATCTCCGCAGGTGTTGCATGTACAAGCCACAAGCACCACCTCTTCTTGTTGTGCAAAAACTCGACAGCTCCCATAAAAGGATGCACGAACTTGGCGGCTTGCGGTTCTTGCTTCAAAAAATCATCTTTGTCGCAGTCCTCTATAATCAAGAATCCACCATCGGCAGGTTTATTGCCGTATATCATTTTCGGTATGTCGCAAAGCGGCTTGTTTCTGCTCTGAACAAGCACCATAGGGGCATCACACAAGTAGGCATTTATCTGCTTTACATCGGTTTTGGCATTGCCAACATAAATAGATTTTGTTTCCCTGTCGAACATGGCAAAGCCAATGATGACACAATGGACTGCTGCTTTTTGCGAAGCCTCACTGCTCCAGACAAACGATTGATATGCAAAATTAATCTTGTAGTTCAACTGTGAGTAGAATCTTGCAACTGTTTCTCCTTGCGCTATCGAATTGGTTGATACAAAGGCACATTCTGTCTTTGTACCTTGGATAAAGTCGTTAGCTTTCTTATACCAACAGCATACGTAGTCAAGGTTTTTGATGCCAGGAAACAGTTGTTGCATATCTTCCTTTTGCTCCTTAGTCATAAAGGTGAATCCCACAAACGGCGGATTGCCGATGATGTAATCCAACTCTTCCTTCGGGCAAACATTCTCCCAATCAATTCGGAGCGAGTTGCCCTCCACGATATTGGCGTAGCTCTTCAATGGCAGGAAGTCGATGTCGTGGTGGATAATCTTCTCCGTCTCCGCCATCATCTGCGCCTCGCTGATCCACAGGGCGGTGGTGGCTACGGTGACGGCAAAGTCGTTGATCTCGATGCCGTAGAACTGGTGGATGCTTACCTTGATAGGGTTATTGAAGGCATCAAACTGCTCCACGTTGTATATCTGCTTGATAATCTCGTTCTCCAAACGTCGTAAGGAGAGATACGTCTCGGTGAGAAAATTGCCCGATCCGCACGCAGGGTCGAAGAAACGCAACGCCGCCATCTTGTCTTGCAAGACATGGAGTCGCTGCATACGCTTCTTGATGTTCGTCTCTTCCAAACAGTCTTCGAACGCCGTTCTAAGGTCGTTATAAAAGAGTGGGTCGATAACCTTGTGGATATTCTCGATGGAAGTATAGTGCATGCCACCCGAACGGCGAGTCTC
>DJOI01000004.1:28394-29321 GCA_002439605.1 Candidatus Segatella mututuai
GGCGAAATCTCGCTCCAGTCGAAGTCGAGCGATGCGTGCTGAAGGAGCGTTTCCCTCAGCTCGTCGGTGAACTGCGGGATGTCTATCTCCTCGGCAAACAAGCCGCCATTGGTGTATGGAAAGGCGGATAGCTCTGGCTTCAAGTATTTGCTTCGCTTGTCTTGGGGTGTATTGAGCACCTCGAAAAGGTTGACCAAAGCCATGCGCATGTCTTCCGTCTGATAATGAGCTAAGTAGTCGTGAAACATATCCCGCTTGCCAAAGATGCCCGCATCCTCGGCATAGAGACAGAACACGAGTCGCACACATAATATATTAAGGTATCGGAGCGACTGAGGGTCATCGGCATCGTATTGGGTGACAAAGGCATCATATAGCTTGCCTACAATTTCGCCCGCCTTCATCGACACCTCCATCTCTCGCTGTAGATGGGTGCCTTGTTGTTCCACCAGGAATTGCAGGCGATAGTACTCCTGCCCCAAGTCCTTGAGAAGAATGCGGGAAGGCTCTCCCTTAGGATTCTCCATATCATAGACATCGAACTCCGCAAAGTTGCAAGTCACTATCCAGCGAGAACGCTCGGAGTAAGGCAAGACGGCGCTGTATCGCTGCGCCTGTTGGAACGGAGTGAGCAAGGAGCCATCGCTCTGCTTGATGGCTTGTCGCAAGTCCTTGCCTAATGATTTCTGCTCTATCAGCACATGGGTCGCAGAAATCATGCCATCAATAAAAGAGGTATGGTCGAGCTGCGCCTGCTGCTCGAATCGGATGAAGGTGGAAGGTTGCTCCACCCCGAATATTTCGGTGAGGAGTTCTATCCAGAAAGTTTGGCTATCCCCTTTCTCGTATCCCCTGCCCTCCCATCGCTTGGCAAAGGCAGCGGCAGCCATGCGTTGCTGTTTCTCTGTATTCATAAGCAGTATTTTT
>DJOI01000004.1:29423-29596 GCA_002439605.1 Candidatus Segatella mututuai
AAAAAGGTAGAAGATACCCTCGCGGAATACAGATATACAAACTTGCTTTCCCTAACGAAGAGGTGCGCAAGGGGATTCTCTCGTGTAAATATTTTCTTTTTCTACTGTCGCTAAAACATCGTTCTAATGCCAGTAAAACATCGCTATAGGGATGCGCCTTAGCCCCTAATAGG
>DJOI01000004.1:29651-39414 GCA_002439605.1 Candidatus Segatella mututuai
GGCTATGTTTAGTCGGCAACTCTTGCGAGTCTTCCTTCTATAAAACTTATAACAGGTATGTCTGGCTATATTGCTCACCAAACCTATTGGTAAATACAACCTTTATCTGCTTGGTGTTTGCAGTAGGTTTGAAACGGAACAAATGGTTCGTAACAGCGCCTATTCTCTTCCCCAATGTCACCTGCTGCACGATATAGGCATCATCATTATCCTCAAACTGCTCCATGGCACCTTTATACTTTCCGTCTTCATAATACTCCACCTTGCAATGAGGATCATAGTCCCACACATTGGCCACCACCGTGGCAGGCTGGCTCCGGAATTGCCCTGGCAGATAGGTACGGAACTGGTCGGAGAAACTGCCTTTGGTAGGCTTGAAGTGCCACTTCACATCGTTGCCGTTCACATCAACCACCAAATAACCATTGGGCGCACCACACACGCTATAGTTGCCAGCCCACCACGAGCCGCAAGCAGCGCCAATGTTGTGTTGATAGAAAGTGGGCGATACTTCTATGTTCTGGTAAAAATGTGTGTGTCCACAGAAGAAGTGCACCTTATAGTTTTTCAATACAGCCTCTACCTCCTTAGCCTCACGGAAGTTGCCCACATTGGCCACCTTGTTCCAGCCGGCAGCATGCATATTGACAAAGACAACACTGCCTTCAGGCACATATTTCAAATCGTTCTCCAACCATGCCAACTGCTGGTCGGTAATGGCCTCTACATATTTCCGACGACCCACATAGTTAATATTCTTCATCGTAATGACATGAACATTGCCTATGTTGAAAGAATAGTCGGTAGGTCCGAAGTAGCTGTTGTAGAAATGCTCCGCATACACGGGTGCACCTAAGCGCATGTTGTGCAGGTCTTGATATTTCTTGTCAAAGTCATGGTTGCCAATAGTCTGGAACATGGTAATGCCCAACGACTCGCAACTCTTGGCATACTCATCATACAAGCCCATATTATCGAATACCAAATCGCCCAGCGTCATGCCTATCACCTCCCTCGTTTTCTTCAACGAGTCTGCCACATGTCGCATGTCTCTCACTGTTTCATTGCGCCAGCGGTTCATCTCCTTTTCATTGAGCACCTGCGGATCAGAGATGGCAAAATAGCTGAACGATGTAACAGGCTTCTTTCTTTTGGTCAGCACAAAGTTGTTATTTACATTTTTTACCACCTCACGCATTGGCTTGTAGAACAATGCCAGGCCTTTGCGCTGTGGCAATTCATAAGCCGCAGGTGTGGAGATGCTCACAAACTTGCTGTAAGTGGTGTCTGTTGTAAAACTCCATGCACCCGTATAATCTGTTTTTACAAAGTGAATGCCATCATTTACCACTACATTCTCTATACCTTTACCCTTAGAATCTACGACCTTGCCATTCACGGTAAAGGTCTTGTTTTGTGCAAAGGATAAAATCACCCATTGCATCAACACAAAAAATATTACTGTTCGTTTCATTTTTATAATTGTTTTAATCACTCAATCCCATAGATTATATCGTTTCATAGATAGGTGCAAAGGTAAAGGTATTACATTTCAATGATGTTGCACAACGATTACATAGTCTTTTCCCATAAAAATAAGACAAATGCATAAAGCAAGCCTTCCTTGCATATATATTCATGAATAGCAAGTATTTCGCCACCAATCTGCATAAAATCGCCAAAAGATGAACGTATGTCGAAAATAATATATAACTTTGCACCCATAAAAAGTTATCAATCAACATCGAAGGCTACCATCAACGCCATCGATGAGCAACCAAGAAAGCGTAAATTAAAAGAAAATGGCATACATAAGGCTGACAGCTGCAGAAGCAGCAGCAATGGTCAAGGATCAAGACAACATCGGACTGAGCGGTTTTACCCCTAACGGAGTGCCAAAAGCTACCTTCCGGGAACTCTCCAAGAGAGCCATCGCCGAACATGAAGCTGGCAGACCATTCCAAGTGGGCATCTTGACGGGTGCCTCAACCTCGCAGAGCATCGAGGGCGACATGGCTGCGGCTCATGCCATCAAGTTCCGCGCGCCATTTTCTACCAACAAAGACTTCCGCACCCATACCAACCTCGGCGAGATAGACTACGAGGATATGCACCTCGGCCACATGGCAGAGCGTCTGCGCCGTGGATTCTATGGCGAGATAGACCTCGCCATCATCGAGGTTTCGGATATGGAGGAAGGCGAGACCACTTGCAAGGCTTTCTTGACCTCTGCCGGTGGCATCGTGCCAACCATCGTGCGCCTTGCCAAGAAGGTGCTCATCGAGAAGAACACCTTCCACAGCCCAGCCTCTCGCTATCTGCACGATGTGTATGAGATAGCCGAATGCCCATTCCGCCAACCTATACCTATATTAAATGTGGGCGACAGAATCGGCAAGGAATACGTGGAGATTGATGCCCATAAGATTATCGGCGTGGTGGAATGCAACATCCCGGAGGAGGCCCGTGCCTTCAAACCGCTCGACCCCGTGACCGAGCAGATGGGGCACAACGTGGCCGACTTCTTGGTCAGCGACTTGAAAAAAGGGCATATTCCTCCACAGTTCCTGCCATTGCAGAGTGGCGTGGGAACCACTTCGAATGCCGTTTTAGAGGCATTGGGACAGAACCCTAACGTGCCTGTGTTCAGCGTTTATACCGAGGTGGTACAGGATGCCGTGGTAAAATACATGCGTGAGGGACGCATCAAGGATGCTTCCTGCTCTTCGCTCACGGTTACCAACGACACCCTACAAGAGGTTTATCAAGACATCGACTACTTCAAGCGGCACCTCACCATCCGCCAGAGCGAGATTTCCAATTCACCAGAAGTCATCCGCCGACTGGGTGTCATCGCCATGAACACCGCCATCGAGTGCGACATCTATGGCAACGAGAACTCCAGCCACATTTGCGGCAGCAAGTTGATGAACGGCATCGGAGGCTCTTGCGACTACGAGCGCAATGGCTACATCTCCATCTTTACCACCCAGAGTACCACCAAGAACGGCTGCATCTCTGCCATCGTACCGATGTGCAGCCATGTGGACAGCACGGAGCACGATGTGGATGTCATCGTTACCGAACAGGGCGTGGCCGACCTTCGTGGCAAGGGACCACTCCGACGTGCCAAGGAAATCATCGAGAACTGTGCTCACCCTGACTATCGACCTATGCTGCGCGAATACTTGAAGTTCGCCGAGAAGGGACACGAGCCACAGAGCATGAGAGCAGCCCTCGCCATGCACGATACTTTCTTGAAGAAAGGCGACATGAGGCTGACTGATTTCGGTGAGTACCTAAAATAGAAAGAGAAGAATATACGAAACAAAAGAGCTTGACGAAAGGACTCATTATCGCCCATTCATCAAGCTCTTATCTGTTTGCTTATTCTCGTCGTCTCTTATTTTCCTGCTGGTTTTGAAGCTTATCTTCTTCTCTTCTTGCCAACAGCCTTCTTGGCAGGAACGACCTTCTTTGCCGCAGTTGTCTTATCGTTCACCTCGATGGATGGCTGAGCTTCCTTAGCCTCTGGCTTTACGATGCTTACCAGTTCCAAGTCGAACACCAAAGTAGAATAAGGAGGAATCTGGCCCGCTCCACGCTCGCCGTAAGCCAATTCCTGAGGAACGTAAATTTCCCACTTGCTGCCTACAGGCATCATCGTAAGAGCCTCGGTCCAACCCTTGATAAGACGACCGGCATTGAACTTGTCGGTCTTGACACCATGATGCTTGGAAGTGGCATCAAACACTGTGCCATCGAGCATACGACCCTCGTAGATAACCTCTACCTCATCACTTGCCTTTGGCACTTCGCCATTGCCTTCCTTCAGCACCTTGTACTGCAAACCACTTGGAGTAACCTTCACACCTTCCTTCTTGGCGTTCTCTGCCAACCAGCGCTTGCCGGCGCCCTTCAGCACATCTTCAGTATACTCTGCAGCCTTGACGGGAGTGAAGAAAGTGGTGTCTTTGGATAGTGTGGCTACGAAACCATGGTTGAACAAGTCGGCAACAATGGAATCCTTGCTCGACTTAAACTCCTTCTGCGTAGCGGGAAGAATGCGGTTCTTTGTCATCTGGGCAATGAGGACACCAGCAGCATAAGCCACATCCTGAGGAGTGTTGCCACGCTGGAAAGCCTCGCTGTAACCCTTTACAAAGTCGCTCATATAAGCTGTGTCCACCTGATAAGCCTGCTGAAGGTAAGGTATCAGCCCTTGGTTGCTGGCTTTCATCCCGGCAGCATAACTCAACGAATCGGAAGCAGAAGCCAACACGACAGCAGACACAGCTGGCTTCTTGGCCTTGTTGTTATTCTTGCTCTTGCTTGCGGCGCTCGCCGTAAACAAAGAAGCACTCGCCATGAGGACGAGTGCTGTCATTATCATTTTATTCATATTTCTCGAAAGTCCTCTTTGTGATTGAGTTCTCCTGAACATACTCATTACTTGTCACCTATCGAAATCAACTCTATCTTAAAGATAAGAGCGGAGAAAGGCTTAATCTGAGCCTGCTCACGCTCGCCGTAAGCCAAATTCTGAGGAACATAAACCTCCCAAACAGAACCTACAGGCATGCGAACCAGAGCCTCCGTCCAGCCCTTGATGACCTGGTTGGCACGAAGAGTAATGGCATTGCCACGCTTGTAAGATGAATCGAACACCTTGCCGTCGATGGTCTTGCCTTCATAGTTGACCTTCACCGTGGAAGTGTCCTTAGGCATAGGGCCATTGCCCTCCTTGATTACCTTGTACTGAAGACCAGAAGGAAGTGTCACCACACCTGGCTTCTTTTTGTTGGCTGCAAGGAATTTCTCGCCAGCCCGCTTGTTAGGACCATATTGCTTCTCCATCGTCTGAGCCTTGATGGCCATCATCTTGGCCTGAGCCACCTGCTGAGCCTGCTCTACAGTCATCAATCCCTTCTTGCCTGTGGTACCAGTGATGAAACCCGCCATGAAGTTCTTCAAAGAGATGGTCTTGGTAGAATCGTCGCCGAAGACCTCGTGGTTGATGCCCTTTACCATCTGGTTGCTAATCTGCTGGCCAATCTGAATACCTGCATAGTAAGCAGCCTTTTTCTTATCGTCACCAGCATTGGCACCATCGTTAAGGCCCTTGATAAAATCGTCCATATAAGCTGTATCTACGCCCATGCGTTCTACCATGAACTCCTTCAAGCCTTGAGTTTGAGACATACCCATGGCATAACTCATTGTGTCGACATCAGTCTTGAGATCTGCCTTAGGAGTTGAGTTGCCGCAAGCTACAAATGTAGCAGCCGCACAAGCCACAACGGCTCCAAAAAATAACTTTTTCATTGCTTTCTTTATATGTATTAATCTTGATTCTCTTTTTACTTTACCGCCACAAGCTCTACATCAAAAATCAACGCAGAGAATGGAGGAATGGATGCACCAGCGCCACGCTCGCCATAACCCAACTGATATGGAATGAAGAAGCGATACTTGGCACCCTCGGTCATGAGCTGAAGCCCCTCGGTCCAACCAGCGATAACCTGGTTCAATGGGAAAGTAGCGGTCTGACCACGGTCGTAAGAGCTGTCAAACTTGGTTCCGTCGATGAGGGTTCCCTCATAATGGCACTCCACCTGGTCGGTAGCCTTAGGCGACTTACCATTGCCCTCACGCAAGACTTGATATTGCAAACCACTCTTCGTGGTAATAATACCTTCTTTCTTTCCATTCTCAGCAAGGAACTTTTCGCCAGCTTCCTTGGCAACCTTGCCCTTCTCGGCACTTGCAGCCTGCTGCTTTGCCTCTTGCTCTGCGAAGAAGTTCTGAACCAACTCCTGAGCCTCTCTCTCATCAAGTTGAACCTTGCCTGCTATAGCGTCCTTGACAGCCTGTGCGAAATCATCAATATTTAATGTCCCTGCGCCTATCGAGGCCAACTGACGACCTATGCCAATACCCAAAGCGTAACTTACTTTGTCCATAAATCTATCTATAAAAGTTTTTTGTTATTAATTTTGCTTTAAAACGAGTGCAAAGATAACATTTTTCTTACTCATAACGATGCTATTTGCAGAAAAATTGCTATTTTTGTGCATTCTTAATAAAAGATTTATGAAGAAACTCGTATTTTTAACAGGTGCCGGCATGTCGGTGGAAAGCGGATTCAAGACTTTCCGAGGCAATGATGGATTGTGGGAAAACTACCCTGTGGAACAGATAGCCACCCACGAAGGATGGGAAGCCAACCCAACCTTAGTAACCAATTTCTATAATATGCTACGCAAGAAACTATATGCGGCACAGCCCAACGAGGGGCACAAGATCATCAAGGAGCTGGAGAGCAACTTCGAGGTAACCGTGATTACGCAGAATGTGGACAACCTGCACGAGAAGGCTGGCTCAAGCCACGTCATTCACCTGCATGGCGAACTGAGCAAGGTTTGTTCTGCCTGGAATCCATACGACCCTCGATATATCCAAGAACTGCCACTAGACAACTGCGAGGTAAAACCTGGCACGCTGGCTGGAGACGGAAGTCTGCTACGCCCTTTCATCGTCTTTTTCGGTGAGAGCGTGCCTATGATAGAACCTGCTGCCAAGGCTGTGCAGCAAGCTGACATATTCGTCATCATCGGAACTTCGCTCAACGTATATCCTGCCGCGGGACTGATTTCATACACCAAGCCCAACATTCCCATCTACTTGATAGATCCTGGTGCTGTCAACACAAACGGTTACTACAAGATTGAGCATATTATGAAGGGGGCTTCTGACGGAATGAGAGAGCTGAAAGACATATTGCTGAAATAGTGACAGCGAAGCAACCTCGAATACCAGTCCATCAGGCTCTCTAACATTAAACATACCATTAATCTCACCCCCTAATTATTTAAAACAGACAACTATGGGAAAAGGAAAAAAAGGAGGCAAAAGAATGAACAAGGCGCAGCTTACTGAGAAACTGCACGATTTCTTTGCCAGCCAACCAGGCGTCACTCTCAGTTTTAAGGAAATTTTCCGCGCCTTGCATCTCGATACGCATCCTCTAAAGATGTTAGCTATCGACATCATGGAGGAAATGGCATGGGACGATTATCTCGCCAAAGTCAGTGACAACTCATACAGGCTCAACCAGAGCATCCAGGTCATGGAGGGCAAGTTTGTACGCAAACAAAACGGGAAGAACTCAGTGATACCCGATGGAAGCGAGAAGCCCATCTTCGTGTCGGAACGCAACTCTATGGGAGCACTCAACGGCGACCTTGTGGAGTTTACATTCCTCGCACGACGCAAAAACCATATTAAGGAAGCACAAGTCAACAGAATCATAGAACGTGCCAAGGACAGCTTCGTAGGCAGACTGAAAGTCGATAAGGATATCGCTTATCTGGTGACTCCAAGTGATGTGTTTGCGCACAATATCATCATTCCCAAACGAAAGTTGAAAGGTGGAAAGACAGACGACAAGGCTGTGGTACGCATCACAGAATGGCCTGATGGGGAGAACAAAAGCCCTATCGGAGAGGTCGTAGACGTCCTCGGTCAGAAGGGCGACAACGACGTGGAGATGAATTCTATCTTGGCCCAATACGGCCTGCCCTACAAATATCCTAAGAACGTGGAGGATGCCGCCAACAAGATTAGTGGGGAAATAACAGAGCAAGACTATAAGGAACGTGAGGATTTCCGCAAGGTGTTCACCTGTACCATCGACCCGAAGGATGCCAAGGACTTCGACGATGCGCTCAGCATTCAACAACTTCCTAATAGAAACTGGCAGGTGGGTGTCCATATCGCTGATGTATCGCATTACGTGACCGAGGGAAGCATCATCGACAAGGAAGCCGTGAAAAGAGCAACATCTGTCTATCTCGTAGATCGCACCATCCCAATGCTCCCAGAGCGTCTGTGCAACTTCATCTGTTCGCTTCGCCCAAATGAAGAAAAGCTTGCCTATAGCGTTGTCTTCGAACTCGACAACAATGCTGAAGTGAAAAACTATCGCATCGTACACACTGTCATCGAGAGTAACCGTCGCTATAAATATGAAGAGGTACAGGAATTGCTCGAAGCCAACGGAGTGGTGGATGGCACTGGAGAACCTGCTCCAGCAGAAACCAAGGAGCATCCATATCAAGGCGAGAATGCCCTACAGCTCATCACGCTCGACCGTCTGGCTAAAAAGCTCCGCGCCGCAAGATTCAAAAATGGCTCGGTGAAGTTCGACCGCGAGGAGCTGCATTTCGACGTGGATGAGAATGGAAAACCTATCCGCTGCTATTACAAGCGCTCCAAGGATGCCAACAAACTCGTGGAGGAATTCATGCTCCTCGCCAACCGTACGGTGGCAGAGAGCGTAGGCAAGGTAAAGAAAGGCAAGAAGCCTAAGACACTACCCTATCGTATCCACGACAATCCCGATCCTCAGAAACTGGAAACTCTACGTGAATTCGTAGTCAAGTTTGGTTATAGAATGAAGACGGACGGTACCAAGGGAGCTACCGCAAAGAGTCTGAATAAACTGATGGACGAATGTGCCGACAAACCTGAAGGCAACCTCATCCAGATGGTGGCACTTCGTGCGATGATGAAGGCGAAATACTCCGTCCACAACATCGGTCACTTCGGCTTGGCATTTGAGTACTATACTCACTTCACCTCTCCTATCCGCCGTTATCCTGACACGATGGTACACCGCTTGCTCACCAAGTATGCCAAAGGTGGCAGAAGCGCCAACGAGAAGCATTACGAGGAACTTTGCGAACATTGCTCTGACATGGAACAGATTGCACAGAACGCAGAACGAGACAGCATCAAGTATAAGATGGTGGAATTCATGGGCGACAAGCTCGGCGAGGAGTTCGACGCCCACATCAGTGGCATCACCTCCTACGGCATCTACGCCACCATCGACGACAACCACTGCGAGGGTATGATTCCTATGCGTGACATCGCTGACGACTACTACGACTTCGACGAGAAGAACTTCTGTCTCATCGGCCGTCGCCATCACAACAAGTACTCTCTCGGCGATGCCATCCGCATCAAGGTAGCGCAAGCCAATCTTGAGAAGAAGCAACTCGACTTCACGCTTGCTGGCGATTCTGCTCCTGTACGCAAGGAAAAGCCTGTTCTTAATACTCCATCCAAGAAGGGCAAGAAGAGCAAGAAGAAGACACGTAATCACCGTAAGAACAAATAATAAATAAAGGGCTGTTCCTCGACAGGAGTCAGCCCTTTATTTATTGCAGTAATTGAACTTGAATCAAACTAATGTCGCATCACCAACCATATTCTTTTTATCCTTATAATACCCCAAGATTAATTTGCCCACAAGAAGAACTAATATGGCACCTATTGGAATTATATAACATAACCAAGAGGAGAACTGCGTGAAATCCTGCAATACACTTTTAAAAAACCAAAAGAAGGCTAAGGGTATTAAGGATAAAGAACGCTTGTAACATAATTTCTCAGCGAAACTAATATAAACCGTTAGGGAATACAAGAGGACGCTTACAAGCAAGAATGACCAGAACGGGAACTTCAAGAATTCCATTCCTATTCCTAACAACATAACTGATATAAAAATATATAAGGAAATCATTGTTTCACCCAGCCATTTTACCATAATTCTGAAATTTTAAAGTCGATGAATGTTTAATGGTGCAAAAATACAATTTTTACTTCAAAGAAGCGAAGGAAACATTTATATTAACTTAAAAATAATAAAAAAGCCTCAGAAATCTTTCGAAATCTGAGGCTCTCTACTTGAAAGGAG
>DJOI01000062.1 GCA_002439605.1 Candidatus Segatella mututuai
TATTTTCCATCTCCTTACTTCTTTTTCTCAACTTTCCTTGCTTTAGTTTCGATGGAAATATATACTTTTGCCAAAGTATATCAGGGAATAGAAAGCATGCTCATTGTGATGTCGGTATTATATCAGACTTGCGCCTCCAGCTCTTCCCTCGAAATGGTGGTGCTCCAGAGACCTACTTTCTCATCCTCCTCGTGTTTGTTGATGCCAGCATAGGTAAGACTGCTGTCCTCGTATCGTTTGAACTTGAAGACGGCATCGTTCATCAGCGCCTCATTGAAGACACCGAGGTTCACCAACAGCTCGAAATCCTTCTTGTCCAATCCCGTAACCTTCGAGAAGAGGCCTGGCTCCAACTGCATGATGACATCCCGAAGACTGCGCTCTCGATAGTCGGTGAGGTACATGAAGATAGGGATGCGAGTGGCAAACTTGATGAGCTTGTCCTGTATCATCTTGCGCTTGCCCTTGATCTCCTTCTCCTCTTCCGATAGCTCTTTCTTCTCCCTTTTCGAGAGACCATCGGCTGAGTCAGCCTTTTCCTTCTTCGTCTTCTTGATGTGGTCGGTCTTGGTGATGATGGTCTGTATGTCCTCGTTCAAGCTTCTGAATCCCTCGATGCTCATGAGGGCTTGCATCGCCTGCTCATTGTTCAGGAGTTTCTCCAGCACACCGTTCGTCACGTTTACCAGCGTGGCGCTCTCCCATCTTCTCGCCAACAAGGTGGCTGAAGTATTGCTCGTTGCCATGTCGAGCACCTCGGCAGCATTCAGCGCCTTCATCGCTCCGTCTTGATAACAGATGATTGGCAAGAAATGAATCAAGTCGTCCACCTTTTGCTCGGGAGTCTTGTTGGAGCCCACGGTCAACTGACTGCTATATTCCGCCAACTTGCGCAAGGCTCTGTTGGGCGAGAAGTCGAAGACATAACACTCCTGCTTCAGTATCTCCACCTGGTTAGGATGCAAGCCGTCCCGATTGGCGATGGTCCAAGGCGACTGCACTCGGAAAGCTGCCTGGAAATAAGTCTCAGGACTTGCCGTGTCACGAAGCATGAAGATGCCTGTCCAAGGTTTCACGGTAACACCAGTGGTCAGTTTGCCACAACTCAAGGTGATGGTCTTGCAATGCAAGGGGTCGGGATGCTCCATCGCTCGTTCCACGGGATAAAGTGCATCCAGTCCGACTCCAGCCTTGGTTCCGGCGCACACGATGACCTGGTACTCTTGATAGAAAGTATTCTGGGGTTCCATCAAGAGATTGCGCATTGCATAGCAGGAGGCTACGTTCGGCAAGAACCACAAGGTATGAGCCAAGACACCATAGAGGCGGACATCATAAAATGGAAGCGGTGGCTTGCGATTGTTCTGCTTTAGGTTGTCGATAGAGGCTGGCAGATAGTTTCCTCGCAACAGGTCGAGCCACTTCTGCACATCGTCATGGAAGCGAAACTCAGCCTCATCGCCCTCGCCCTCCGCCAAGAAGAAGGTATTCAGGTCGAACTCGTCAAATTCTCCTTCACTTGCCACAGACGCGATGGATGGAGGGAGCTGATAGGTCATCAACACCATTCGAGGAAGAGAGGCGTAAGGATTGGGCAAGCTCGAATGTTCTTTCTCCCAATTTTCCTTGGCTCGCTGTTCGTCGGAGTAAGTCCAGTTGTAGATTTCATCCTCGATGAAGTCGCCCGAAGCCAAGGCTCGAAATGGGGTACCCGAAAGATAGAGGTAATGGCGAGCGGTAATCGGCATCAAGTCCTCGTCGAAGTAATCAGGATTTTCCACCTCTTGATCCAGTTCCTTCTCTGCTTCCTTCTGCGCTTTTCGGAAGGCCTTCAAATCTTCCTTCTGCTCTTTCATGTCCTCGTGAGAGCCGATGAGTTCCTGTGCATCCTCTCGCCAAGCACCGAAATGGTATTCGTCGAGCACCACGCAGTCCCAGTTGAAGCCACGTGTCCACTCATGCTTGGCTTTCATGCCACCGCTCTTGCTCTTGCCCAAGAAGTCTTGGAACGAGCCGAAGCACACGAAAGGTTTTGTGGGGTCGATGTCTTGGTCGGTTTGAGTCTTGGAGTTAATGAATTGCCAGCCTTCGAAGTCACGGTGGCGCATCAAGTCTTCCTCCCATGCTTGCGCCACGGCTGGCTTAAAGGTGAGCACCAACAATCTGCGCCACTTCATGCGCAGGGCAAGCTGATAAGTAGTAAAGGTCTTGCCGAAGCGCATCTTGCAGTTCCAAAGAAAGTGAGGGGTATGATCGGGCTCGTCCTTGTATCGCTCGAAATAGGCAGCAGTTTGCTCCACTGCCTTGGCTTGTTCAGGGCGCATCGGGAAAGTCTCGGTTCTATCGTAGATGGTCTCCTGTCGGTCTCTCACGGCAAGCCAAGCTTTCTTCACATCCTCCACCTTGCAACGGAACCACTCGCCCTTAACCTTCGTACAGCCATTGCGAACGAGCATACGATGCACTTCCTTGTCGGTAAAGACGGAGCCGTCCTGTCGCATCGCCGTCTCTTCGAAGAGGATGCGCACGGGGTCGTTGCCAGGTTTCTCTATCTGGTGTTGTTGATGAATACGAGTGATGGTATCTTGGGTGGTGTAGCCCACCTTGAGCAATCCTTTCAAGTGTGGATTGTACAATTCTTGATAAGCATAGATTTTAGGTTGCGATTCCGATTTCTCGGGAAATAAAGTTTGCGTCATAAGCGTTTTATATTTTTATGGCGCAGCTTTGATATTTCGGGGAAGAAATTTCATGCAATTATTTCAACCAAGGATGCTTTTGATGCATGCAAATTTTTCTTCCCAAAAATATCAAAGAGCACTGAAATTTAACTATTTATATATAAGCACCTATTTCATCATTCCATCGGTCGAATCATCGACTCGATGAAGGCTATTTCATCGGAGGATAGGCCGTACTTGCGATAAAGCTGCTCGTCGGTCCAAGGATGAGAGAAGTCTTGGAGAGGGACTAGATTGAATGTTCTCTTTGAGACATCAGGAGATACGATAGTTACCTGACATAAGATTCTAAAGAACTTAGTTTTAACATACGACATAAAATTCTCCGCTTCTTGCTTATTCTCAAAAACATCTACAACAATATAAGACTCCGTTACCACAGCATTTGGTTCCACTATGAATGTTTGAGACATTCGAAGAACCTGTCCATTATCTTCCTCTGGCACAGAAGTTGATCTTGATGTTACCACTTTCCATAGCCCTATCGTATCTTCATTTTTTTGAATCTCAACTCTTTTTACATAGCCGTAACCACACTTTGCCTTTTTAGTGTAAAGCTTAATTTCCCCATCCTTTGTGAATCCTACAAAATTAGTTCTAAACCCATAAGGCTTTTGGCGGAAAACTTTCGAAGAAACTTTTTCTTCATTCTTACGCATTATCTTTGCGACAATGTTCCTCACTCTAGAATCTCGAATAAAGAAATCTAAGCCAAACTCCAATTTCGGGCGAGTCATTTCAATATCTTTACCGCTATCATGATTGATAATCAAAACTTCCGAAGACTGATAATGTGAATCTAACAAGAAATAACAAATACCACCACCATTTCTAATTCCAGGAAAACAATCTTTAGCACGTTGGTAATCATATATTATTTTTAGATGTAGGTCTGTAAGCATAGCCTCTCTAAAAGAATCCAACCCTCGCCCACCACAATACCATCTTGATGGAATAATCATTATCAAATATGAAGGTGAAAGTTTTTTAGCCTGCTCTACAAATAAATTATATATTGGCGTTGCACTAGCATTATTTCCACCATCATCAAGTTGATACGGCGGATTACCAATAATTACATCGAATTTCATATTGTCGAATAGTTCTTGAGGATTGTCTGTATGAATGAATTGATAGGCGTGGCTTTCCTTGTCCTCGCCACGATCGTAAACATCTCGGCTGGCGCCACAATAGACGCACTTGCCAGCATCGTTCCAAGTATGCAGAATCTCATGGAAGAGAACATTGCCTTCTGCCGAGTCGAAACGACTGATGCTGTACTCGCAACTGGCATCCTTGCTGCAATAGAGCGAACGACGACTCACCAAGGCGGTAAGCTCCGTTATTGCCATTCCGTACACCTGATGGTGCAGAATGTGGTCGAGACGTTCTTGTACGTCGGGAATCTCATCTGCAAGACCTACCAGCAAGCGCTTGGTTATCTCTCGAAGGAAAACTCCGCTCTTCGTGAAAGGGTCGAGAAACTTAGCTCGGCTATTGCGCCAAATATCCTTTGGCAGCATGTCGAGCATACGATTGGCTATCTCTGGAGGCGTAAACACCTCGTCGTTGCTCAGGTTGGCTAAGCAACTGAGCACGTCGGGATTATAGTTGATCATGGTTGGGAAGATTCAGATAGTGAGTCAACGGATATTCTCTTATCGGGTCGTGTACGAAGGTAGGCTCGCCTGTGTCGGCGAAGAGCAATCCCTCATCGCCAGCCTTGGGCTTGTCGTACTCCACATTCTTGAGCAAATCGTCCAAACGGAAGTCACGTCGTTTCACCTTGCCACCACCTACGAAGCCCCACTCGGCAAACACAATTGGGTCGCCAGTGGAAGTCTCCATCGTGAGGGCATCGCCACAGAGGATATTCTTGGTATAGAGAAACTGGATGCAACGCTGATAGGCAGAGCTGCATCCTTTACGGAATACACGTTGATAACGCTCCATGAAATCATCATAGAGCCTCTCGCGACAGGCTTCCACGTTGTCGGGCAGCAGTTCCACGCCATACATCGAACTGACGGCAAGGGCAGCGTACCACTCATAGTCGTACTGGCTCTTGCCGTATAGGCGTTCCACCACATCGAGCTTGCGGCGCTGAATCTCTATGAGGAAATTACCATTGCCACAGGCTGGTTCGAGGAATCGAGAGTCTATCCGCTCGGTCTCTTTCTTCACCAAGTCGAGCATGGCATTCACCTCACGCTTGGCTGTATAGACTTCTCCATGCTCAGCCACACGCTCACGCGACACAACCTGTCTTTCTTCAGAATCTTTCTTGTTTGTCATGTTTGGTCGAACATTTAAAATCTAACAGTAAAAGATAGCTGCTTTACTTAGACAGTAATCATTATCTAAAAACATTGAGTGGAAAGAAAAAGAAAGGCGCACCCGATTCCTTTCCGCTCCTAAACCCGGGCTGTCCGACCAAAGATTACCCAACTACCGAAACGAAAGGAAGGGGTACGCCTATAGTTAGGCGCATCCTCATCCTCAGAAGTTCGGTAGAAATTGTCTGGTCGGACTATTTGGATTTAGAACTTCATCGAAATAGATACGAAATCTATTCATCCACAAAAATCAGTCATCCTTCCTCCCTCTTTCATCAGACAGAAATCTGAATTCAATCAGTTAGAAATTATGACGGCTTTCTCTTATGCCTCTCGGATGAAGCAGACATGGCTCTTGGATAAAGCCAATATGCCTCTTCGGCGAAGCAAGTAAGAACAAAGCCATTGCAAAAGTACGAAAAAGATTCGGAACACCCAAGTATTTCCTGAAAAAGATAGCTGGTCTACAACTTTTATAAAAAACCACCCATGCTACACCCATACAAACGAGGAATAATACTTGCCACAGAAGAAAAATAAAGAAATATATAGAAATAAGTACCAAAAGATTTGGTGGAATGAAATAAAAGTAGTACCTTTGCAATCGCTTTTTAAGAGCAAGGGTGGTTACCAGAGTGGCCAAATGGGGCAGACTGTAAATCTGCTGGCTATGCCTTCGGTGGTTCGAATCCATCACCACCCACTTTTCCCAACATAGCTCATAAATTTAAAAGTCCAGATTTCTTATGAAACCTGGATTTTTGCTTTATTCCCCCTTCTACAACAAAAACGTCCTACCCCTTTTTCGGATAGGACATTCTTGGTTTTATTTTTCATTTTTCCTTACTTCAGGCTGTCACGATACCATTTATAGAGTTTCTCCACACCATCCTCAACCTCGACCTTGTGGGTCCAGCCTAAGCGATGGAGCTTGTCCACACAGATGAGCTTACGAGGTGTGCCGTCTGGCTTGGTGGCATCAAACTCGATTTTTCCATCGAAACCAACTGCCTTACGTACAAGTTCGGAGAGCTCACGAATGGTAAGTTCCTTGCCTGTGCCCACGTTGATGTGGCAGTTGCGGATTTCGCCGAGGGACGGGATGGCACCGCCTCTTCCCTCGGAGTTATTTCTATCTACCGCTCCATCTACCTTCGCTCCACAGAATACGGAAGAGTATTTCTCGATGCCGATGATGTCCTTGAAATCTACGTTCAAGAGCACATGCACGCTGGCATCCGCCATGTCCTCGCTCCAAAGGAACTCACGAAGAGGTTTGCCTGTTCCCCAAAGCACCACCTTATTATTATAGATACCATAGAACTCCAATGCCTTCAGGATGCGCTCGTGGTCGTTGTGACCATCCACATTGCCTTCGCCAATGATGGTACGGAGCCTGTCGGTCGGGTTGATAGGACGCTTGTTCATGTCCACCTCGATGCTGTGCCAGTCGCCGTCGTGGATGAGTTTGGCAAGATAAATCTTGCGCATCATGGCAGGCATCACGTGGCTGTTCTCCAAGTGGAAGTTGTCGTTTGGACCATAGAGGTTGGTTGGCATCACGGCGATGTAATTGGTGCCATACTGCAGGTTGTAGCTCTCGCACATCTTCAGACCAGCAATCTTGGCGATGGCATACTCCTCGTTGGTATATTCCAGAGGGGATGTCAGAAGCGCATCCTCCTTCATCGGCTGTGGAGCGTTCTTCGGGTAAATGCAGGTGCTGCCCAAGAAGAGGAGCTTCTTCACGCCATGGGAGTAGGCATTGCTGATGACGTTGCACTGCATCTTCATGTTTTGCATGATGAAGTCGGCACGATAGAGCGAGTTCGCCATGATGCCGCCCACAAAGGCTGCCGCCAAGACTACGGCATCAGGCTTCTCCTCGTCAAAGAACTTCTGTACGGCATACTGGTCGGTGAGATCGAGTTCTTTGTGAGAACGGCCTACCAAGTTATGATAACCTCGTGACTGGAGGTTGTTCCAAATAGCAGAACCAACGAGACCGTGGTGTCCTGCTACGTATATCTTTGAATTCTTATCTAACACTTTATTTAATGTTTAATTCGTAATGTTTAATGTCAACTTACGAATAAATAATCCATAAAATAAACACTAAACATTAAATACTACACATTATTTTACTATTCCTTTCTCCAAATATTCTTCGAGATTGCAGCGTACCTTCTGACCTGCCTCCTCGGCGGCAACCTTCGCCATGTCGCTATCGACCATGACCTTCACCAAATCCTCGAAAGAGGTCGTGTTAGGATTCCAGTTAAGCTTGGCCTTCGCCTTGGTCGGGTCGCCCCAAAGGTTGACAACATCCGTGGGACGATAGAAGTCGGGAGAAACCTCTACGAGAGTTTTGCCAATCAGTTCCTCAGGACCTTCCACACAGATACCCTTCTCATTCTCGCCTTTGCCTTCCCATTTCAGTTCGATTCCAACATAGTGGAACGCCAACTGGGCGAACTCACGTACAGAGTGTTGCTTGCCCGTGGCGATAACGAAATCCTCAGGCTTGTCGTGCTGGAGAATGAGCCACATGCATTCCACATAGTCCTTGGCATAGCCCCAGTCGCGGAGAGAGTCGAGGTTGCCGAGATAGAGCTTGTCTTGCTTGCCCTGCTTGATGCGAGCGGCAGCGAGGGTGATCTTACGGGTTACGAAGGTCTCGCCACGACGCTCACTCTCATGATTGAAGAGAATGCCGGAGCAGCAGAACATATTGTATGCATCACGATACTCCTTCACAATCCAAAAGCCATACAACTTGGCAACTGCGTATGGAGAATAGGGATGGAAAGGAGTGTTCTCGTTCTGAGGCACCTCCTCCACCTTGCCATACAGCTCTGAAGTAGAAGCCTGATACATACGGCAAGTGTCCCCCAGTCCACACTGGCGGATTGCCTCCAAGATGCGGAGCACACCTGTGGCATCCACATCGGCAGTAAACTCCGGGGAGTCGAAACTCACCTGTACGTGGCTCTGTGCCGCAAGGTTATAAACTTCGGTTGGCTTTACCTTGTTCACCACCTGAATAAGGCTCATAGAGTCACCAAGGTCGGCATAGTGAAGGTGGAAGTGTGGCCTCCCCTCCAAGTGGGCGATACGCTCACGATAGTCGGTGGAAGAACGGCGGATAGTACCGTGTACATCATAACCTTTTTCCAACAACAACTCCGCCAAGTATGAGCCATCCTGACCAGTGATACCCGTGACAAGGGCTACTTTTCTTTGTTCCATTTATTCTCTTTTTAAATTTTCAGTTTTAATAAAAACAATATACGCCATTCAATGTTGCAAATGTACGACTTTTTATACAAATATTCAAGCTTTTACACTCAAAAAACTATATTCTTAGCCTCATGTTCGGAAGATTCACAGGTTTGCTCCTTGGGCCAGTTGACCAAGAACAGTTTGTCTGTGGCACGTGTGAAGGCCGTATAGAGCCAATGTATATAGTCTGGAGTAAGCATGTCGTCGGTCATATATCCCTGGTCTACATACACATGCGACCACTGGCCTCCCTGCGCCTTATGACAGGTCACGGCATAGGCGTACTTGATTTGCAGGGCGTTGAAATAAGTATCCTGGCGAATGGACTTCATGCGGTCGGCCTTCAGAGGGACAAAATGCTGATAATCTTCATCCACCAGCCTGAAGAGCTGCTCCTGCTGCTCGTGCGTAAGAGCTGGAGCATCGCTCTGCAACGTGTCGAGCAACCCCGTCACCCGCATCTCGTAATCATCATAGTCAGGAAACAGCAACAGCAATGTGGCAAAACGAAAGCCATACAGCTCGATATAGTTGCTCACCCGCAACACTTTCGCCCTGTCGCCATTGGCAAGAAAGGAAGGAACCGTATTAGCACTTTCCGCCCCACTCTCCGCCTTCTCCTTCTCTGCCCAAAAGTAATTGTTTTTCACGATCATGAGCATATCGCCCGAAGAAAGTTCCTCCTCACGGTCGAGCACCATGTTTCTTATACCATTATTATATATGTTGGCCCGTTTGTTGCTACGTGTAATGACCATTGTCTCGTCCAGCCCCACATGATGATAGCTGTCGCCAATACTCTCCACAAGCTCAGCACCTGGCAGCATCACGATATCGGCAAATCCCTTGAAGCGTATCAGCGGAAGTCCTGTCGCCGCATCATGGGTTATCATCTGTCTGATAATGGTAGCATTATAGAGAATGCCAGAAGCCTGGCTCTGCCGCAACACCTCATTGAGGTCGCACTCATAAACTTTTAGCCCGTAACTCTCCATGACAGACGCATTAAGAGCAGGCGACTCTTCCTCGCCAACAGGGGGCAACTGCGCCATGTCGCCTATAAGCAACAAACGATCGTTATGCCCCTGGTACACAAACTTTACCAAGTCGTCGAGCAGACATCCGCTACCAAAATTTGTTCCACCCAAGCCCATATTGGCTATCATCGAGGCCTCGTCCACCATGAAGAGCGTATCGGTATATAGATTGTCGTTAAGACTAAACTGCCCGTCAACACCTGCAAAAGCTTTCTCGCGATAGATACGGCGATGAATGGTATAGGCAGGGGAACCGCTGTTCTGCGAGAACACCTTGGCGGCCCTGCCTGTAGGAGCAAGGAGCATCACCTTTTGGCGTATCTGCCGCAAGGTACGCACGATGGCTCCCGAAAGCGAGGTCTTTCCCGTACCGGCACTGCCTCGCAATATCATCACCACTCGAGGATCGATGTCAGTCAGAAAACTAACAAAAGTATCGAGCGCATGTCCCTGCTCCTGCGTAGGAGCAAAGCCAAACTGTTGCAATATCTTATATTTTAAGGCTTCAATGACCATAACTCAAAAAAAAATTGTATCTTTGCACCATGCAAAAGTAACAATACTTTTTGAAATGAGAAAGAAAATAAGCAACAATTCTATCCTGGCAGCCTGTGTGCTCACGATGCTGATGCTCTGCCTGCTGAGTGTATGGCAGCCCATCCACTTCCAGAGAGAAAAGGAGCAAAGGGAGGCAGCTGTGAAACAAAGGCTCATGACCATAAGAACCGCAGAGGAGAACTACAGGAAACGCCACGGAACCTACACAGGTGATTTCGCCACGCTTATAAAAGGGAAATGGATTGACAAGGAAATGCAGTACATCCCCTTCTCTGACAACAGGAAATTCTCACTCTCGGCTACTACCATCGTAACAAAAAACGGCAAGCAAATACCGCTGATGGAATGTGGGGCCACATACGATGAATATCTGGTTGGACTCAACGAAGATGCCATACAGCAGGAAACCGACAATGCCAACATGGATGGACGATACCCAGGGCTAAAAATAGGAGACATCACAACAAACAACGACAATGCAGGCAACTGGTAACAACAACACGACAAAACTTACACAGGCACGACTCACTATCCGTGCCAGCAAGAACAGCCTCAGCTTCTCAGTAGCAGAAGGCGAACGACAAGTGACATATGAGCCTTACGCCATGAAAAGCGGAGTATCAATGGCCGCCAACCTAAGACAGGCTTTCAAGGAAAGCGAACTGCTGTCGCGAAGGTACAAGAAGGCACGCCTCTTCATCGATGCCCCAGTCTTGCTCGTCCCTGTCGACGAGTTTGATGAGAAAGAGAAAGAACTATTCTATCAATATAGTTTCGAGGATCACGAGAGCGACATCATCATTCACCGTGTACAGCCACAACTCAATGTCGTGGCACTATTTCCACTCAACAAAGACTTAAGAACGGTGATGGAAGACAACTTTACAGATGTACGCTTCACTCCAATACTACAACCCGTATGGAACCATATGCACCAACGCTGCTTCGTAGGATTGCAGAAGAAGCTTTTCGCCTATTTCCACGATGGCAAACTCGACATTTTCGGCTTTGATAAAAACCGGTTCAAGTTCTTCAACTCCTATGCCACCACACACGCCAAGGATGCTATCTACTTCATTTTGTATGTGTGGAAACAACTCGGCATGGACCAGAGAAAAGACGAACTGCACATTGTGGGCGATGTCCCAGACAAAGACTGGTTCGTCCACAACACCAAGCTCTACATACAGAAAACTTATGTTCTCAATCCAGCTGCAGAATTCAACAGAGCACCGCTTACCGAAATCAAGAACATTCCCTTCGACCTGCAGGCACTATACCTCAGCAAGTAGGAAACATTAAAAGGGATGACTCGCTCTATTTTTTCACCAGTACATCAAACAAATATCACACCCAAGAACGAATGCGCATCATAACAGGACAATATAAAGGAAGACATTTTGACATTCCACGTACCTTCAAGGCACGCCCCACTACCGATTTTGCCAAAGAGAACATCTTTAATGTGCTACAAGGATATATAGACTTTGAAGATGCTATGGCCCTCGACCTCTTTGCTGGCACAGGCAGCATATCGCTCGAACTGGTCTCGAGAGGCTGCAGCAGAGTGGTAAGTGTAGAAGCCGACAGAGATCATGCTAACTTCATACGTCAATGCTTCAAGAAGTTAGGCGATGAGAGGGACTTGCTCATCCGTGGCGATGTGTTCAGGTTTCTGAAGAGTTGCCACCAGAAGTTCGACTTCATCTTTGCCGATCCTCCTTATGCACTCAAGGAACTGCCCGAAATTCCACAATATATATTCGAAGGCGACTTGCTCAACGAGAAAGGCATCTTTGTATTCGAACATGGAAAGAACTACGACTTCTCAGCCCATCCTCGCTTCTTGGAGCACAGAAGCTACGGCAGCGTGAACTTTTCTATTTTCAGATAATCCTCAAAAGGGAACAAACTCGCCGAGCACCAGACAATCTGCAGAAGATATTCTACAATAAGGGTGACAACAGCCTTACTACCGACTCGAAGAGACGCTTTAGGAAAGGACGCTTGATATAATAAGTAACGTCGTCGGTCAACAGACTATGAGCCTCGTCGTTCTGGAATATACTCTTGATTCGCAAGGCCATGTCCGTATCGTAGAAGAATGCATTGGCTTCGAAGTTGTTCTCAAAACTGCGGAAGTCTACATTCGTACTTCCACACGAACATATCTTGTCATCGCTCACCAACAGTTTGCTATGGTTGAAACCAGCCTGGTACAAATACACTTTCACCCCAGCCTCTATGGCTTCCATCATATATGAGCGTGACGCCCATTCCACAAGCCGGGCATCGGTATGGCGAGGCACCATCAGCCTGACATCCACACCAGCTAAAGCTGCCGTACGCATAGCAAAGAGCACGGGCTCTGTCGGTAGAAAATAAGGTGTTTCAATATATACATAGTGCTGTGCTTGCAACAAAATGCGCACATAACCCTGCATAATGTCGGGCCATGGAGCTACAGGACTACTTGTCACAACCTGTACCAAACAGTTGCTGTGGATAGCAGCATCTACAGGTGGATAATAATGTCGGTCAGTAATGAGCGTACGATCTACAAAATACCAGTCTACCAAGAAAGCTCTCTGTATGGCATAAACACCACCTCCCTCTATGCGCAAATGTGTGTCACGCCAGGCTCTTCCGCCTTGTCCTTTCACATAACGAAGCGCTAAGTTCATTCCTCCGATGAAGCCCACCTTGCCATCTACCACGCACAACTTTCTGTGGTTACGATAGTTCACCTTGCTGGTAAAGGCAGGGAATCGTACAGGCATAAAGGCGTGAACATCAATTCCTGCATTGCGCATACGTTCAAAGAAAGAATCGCTCACACGCCAGCACCCCACATCATCATATATCAGCCGCACCTCTACCCCCTCTTTTGCCTTGTCCATCAAGGCATCGGCTACAAGATTTCCCAAAGGGTCGTCTTCGATAATATAGGTATCCAAGTGTATGTGTTGCTCAGCCTTGCCGATGGCATGCAACAGTCCAAACACAAAGCCATAACCATCTGTATAAACATCCACCAGATTGTCTTTGAACGGAAGTGCCCAGTTTTGGTTGGCGAAAAGGCGCATCAAGGGCTGGTTGTCAGCAGGCAGATGAAGATTTTCCTGCTCGGCAAACTCCAACATTGAACGCTTGGTGAGCTGATCCATAGAACGATTGCTGATGAGACGCTGCTTGCGAATATCCTGGCCGAAGAACACATAGAGCATGATTCCAAGAAAAGGTATAAAGAGTAGTACCATAATCCAGGCTATGGCCTTCGCTGGCTGTTTATTGTCCATCAACACCGCCACAACCGTGGGAATGGTAAGCAGCGCATACACTAACAAATATATCCAATGGAAATATATCATACTACCTTTCTTTTTCCTCCCTCACTTCTCTTCGTTTTCAATTAAAGATGAAGTTGGTCTGTGTCGCCAACAGACTATTCATCTGCTTCAACTTGGTAAATTCCGCCACAAGTTCCATATTATCGGGCTCCTTCACAAACTGCTGACGAACCTCTGTCAGGCGCTGTGCTATGTAATGAGTACGGAAGCACAGCATGTCCTTGAGCACCATCTGCCTAAGCTTTTCTGAATCCAGCTTTAGCTGAAGACTTGCCGTCGACACCTCCTGCTCGCCTGTCATCATGCCTGCCAGTTGGCTCACCGCCGGGTCGGTATGATTGGCAAAGTATGTTTCCGCCTTGAAGCCTTCGTCGCCCATATGCTCCACCGCCTCATGCAATACCTTATTATATATAGGGTTATGAAATTCGAAACCGTCGCCCTGCATGTCGAGCATGATGTATTGTGCCACAGGCAGCTCCACCTCCTGCTGTTCAGAGTCCTTCACGACAATGGGTTCCTCGCCATGATGAATCACAATCTGTATGATGAGGTCTTCCACCTCGCGCAGTTTTTCCTCGGGAGTCATTCCTCCCAATTGTTGCCCCGACTGTATCGGCTGCTGCACAACAGAATTGCGCAAGCCTGCAGCACGCCGCTCTTCCTTTACCTGTTCGCTGAGACCATTGCGTACAAAGTTGTTGAGCGCATTCACTATAATGGCTTCACTCACTCCCAAGCGGTGCGAACAGTCTGTAATGTAGGAAGCACGTGTTATCTGATTCTTTATCTTCGAGATACTCTCCACTATCGAGTTGATGGCCTCACTTCGCTTTATGGGATCGGTAACGCCCTTGAGCATCAGATCGGTTTTAAACTGTATGAAGTCCACTTGGTTCTCTTCGATATGCTTTCTGAAGTCAGCAGCCGTATGACTGCGGGCAAAACTATCGGGATCGTTACCATCTGGCAACAAGAGCACCTTTACATTCATTTCTTCCTCAAGAAGCATGTCGGTTCCTCTCAGAGCCGCATGTATACCCGCTGCGTCACCATCATAAAGCAACACGATATTGTTGGTAAATCGATGCAGGAGCCTAATCTGATGAACGCTAAGCGCTGTTCCCGAATTGGCCACCACATTCTCTATTCCACATTGATGCATGGAGATAACATCTGTATAGCCCTCCACCATGTACACACAATTTTCTTTGGCAATGGCCTTCTTGGCCTGATAGAGTCCATAGAGCTCACGCTCTTTATGATAGATATCGCTGTCGGGCGAGTTGACATACTTTTGGTTCACACCTTTCGTACGGCTGTCGAGCACACGACCTCCGAAAGCCACCACCTTGCCACTCACGCTGAACCAAGGGAAGATGGCACGTCCCGAGAAGCGGTCAAGATACTTGTCTTCACCACTCTTGTTGGAAGCCTCGTCTTTGTCTACCTTGAAACAAAGACCCGTTGCCACCAGATACTTGGGATTATAGCCTTTCTTGACAGCCGCATCAAACAAGGCAGTCCTACTATTAGGATCGAACCCCAGCCTGAACTTGCGGATGATGTCATCGCGAAAGCCACGGCTGCGGAAGTACTGCATACCAATGGCTCGTCCGTCCACATCGTTCTGCAGAATATCTTGGAAGTATTGCGATGCCCATTCGTTGACGATGAACATCGACTCACGCTCGCTCTCCTTCTCCTTCTCCTCACTTGTCAACTCACGCTCTTTTATCTCAATATGATACTTGTTGGCCAGCCAACGCAAGGCATCGGGATAAGTCATCTGTTCCAATTCCATGAGGAAGTTGACGGCGTTGCCCCCCTTGCCACAGGTAAAACAATGGCAGATGCCTCGTGCGGGCGAAACGGAGAAAGAAGGATGCGAATCGTTATGGAAAGGACACAAGCCAATATAGTTTACGCCACGCTTTTTGAGCGAAACAAACTCCGACACCACATCAACAATATTAGTGGCATCCAAGATTCTGGCTATGGTCGGTTTGTCTATCATTATTTCAGTTCTTGTTTCATTCTGTTGGCCTGCTTCTCTGCTGCGGCACGTGCTGCCGCATTGACATCACGAGCATTAGCATTGCGATGATAAGAGTAAATTTTGCCTTGCGAGTTGCTGAGTACCAGCGAGTCTTTCTTCATATAAACAAATGTAAGCGTATCTACAGAAGGTTTCTCATTGAATACAACGCCCTGCATCTCGTAGCGCCCTTTCACAAGCAGCAACTTGCCATTATATGCATGCCACTCCGTATACTGTGGCACCTCGGGGTATTCCACCGGACTGTCGTCCTCCACCGAACTATTCTGCATGACAAAGCCCACCGAACGAGCCTCGCCCATGCGTTTGAGAGTGAAGCCATACTCGCGTGGCACCATATAGGTTTCCACTATGCTATCGGGCATATTGGCCAAGATGCGCGCCTGCCGACGGCGGGACAGATGACTCAGATCGCGTAGATGGGGCATCACTGGATAAGTCCATGTAGCCTTCAACTTGTCGAGGTCTATTACCAAACTGGCACGATTCTTCTCTCCCTCCACAGGCAACACACATATCCAGTCGCCTATCTCTATATCGCCAAACACCTGATGCTTGCGTGTTGCCTCCAAAATGTTGTACCGCACAGGGTCTCCTCCGCTGTTAGGCAAGAGTACTACAACGCTGTCGGTACAGCCCAAACAGGCTAATCCGTAGATTGCATGGTCACCTTTGGCTGGCTTTGAGGTGCTGATGGGTAGGCTGATGTTGGCATGTAGGGGGCGTGATCCCTCCTTGCAGGCTGCAAGTAGGACTACAGCTAAAACGAGAAGCATGAAGGTCTTGTATCTATGCATAATTCAGACTGTTAATATAGTAATATATGAGACTTATCGACTACAATTACTACCTTTTATCTTTATAATGATGCAAAGTTACTACTTTTTTCGGAAAAACGAATGAAAAAAATAGTTTTATAGATACGTACATCTATTTTTTTTAGTACTTTTGTAAGCAAAAACTATCGAATCCACATGACAACTACATTATACTTGGTGCGCCATGGTGAGACTACCGACAACGCTGCCCACATTATGCAGGGACAAACACCAGGCGAGCTCAATGCCACAGGAATTGCTCAGGCAGAAGAGGTGGCAGCTCACATGGCAAACAATCATATCGACGTATTCGTATCGAGTGACCTGAGACGCAGTATCCAAACTTGCGAAATCATAGCTCGTCCGCACCATGCACAGGTGGTGACCACACCCTTACTGCGCGAGCGTGACTGGGGAAGTTTTACCGGGAAATATATTCCTACCCTTCCATCAAATCCAAAAGACTGGCCCGACGATATCGAATCGATAGAAAGCATGAAGTCGAGGGCACAAAACTTCATTACTTGGCTACGCTTCACTTATCCCGGGAAGACCATACTTGCCGTAGGTCATGGCATCATCAACAAAGCCTTACAGAGTGTTTACTTCCACCGGCCGATGAACGAGATTGAAAAGATGGGTAATGCCGAGGTAAGAATCTTGATGTTATAGCTCCGCTGTGCCCCTTATGAAAATGTGTAAACATAAACCCCAAAAATAATGATCATGACTAAAAAAATAGCTCTCATCACAGGTGCGACAAGCGGTATAGGCGAAGGTTGCGCCAGAAGGTTTGCCAAAGGAGGCTACAACCTCATTATCACAGGTCGCAACACAGGCAAGTTGGAGATTCTGAAACAAGAACTCGAAGAAGAAGGTGTAAAAGTGCTGGCACTGGCTTTCGACGTTCGCAACAGAGAGGCGGCACGCAAGGCGGTAGAATACATTCCTGAGACATGGCGCAACATTGATGTTCTAATCAATAATGCAGGGCTGGCACGAGGATTGGAGCCAGAGTATGAAGGTGACTTCGATGACTGGGACCAGATGATAGACACCAACATAAAAGGCCTGCTTACCATGACTCGCTTTATCGTACCACGTATGGTGGAGCGCAACCATGGCCATGTGATAAATATAGGAAGTGTGGCTGGCGATGCTGCCTATGCGGGAGGAAACGTTTACTGCGCCACAAAAAGTGCAGTAAAAGCCATAACCGACGGCCTACGAATCGATGTTGCCCATACCCGTGTTCGCGTAACCAACATCAAGCCAGGACTGGTGGAGACCAATTTCTCCAACATCCGTTTTCATGGCGACACACAGCGAGCAGACAATGTTTACCGAGGTATCGAGCCTTTGACAGGTGACGACATTGCCGATGTGGCTTTCTATGCCGCCTGCGCTCCCGAACGAGTACAGATAGCCGAAGTGTTGGTGTTAGCCACCCATCAAGCCAGCGGCACCGTGATTCACAGAGAATAGAAGGATATTTTCTTGAAGCTCTGCAAAATACCCAAAATATCACACAAGACATTTGAGACATCAAGCAAACTGCTTTCGAGGATTTTGCCGTTCTTCCTTACAAAATATCAAGGATTTCCCCAAAACGGGTAATGCGACGGAGGCGTTCGTGACCGAATTCCTCCGTTTTTTCATGCGCCCACGTGGTATGAAACGGTATATGAATGGCATAGGCTCCGATTTTCAGCGCAGGCACAATATCGCTCTTAAAACTATTCCCTACCATGACCAACTCTTCAGGCCTTACCCCCAACTCACGGCAGAGTCTTCGATAAGCCTCGGGCGTCTTGTTGCTCACGATGCTCACTATGTCAAAATAACGCTGCAACCCAGAACGCCACAGTTTGTTCTCCTGGTCTTGCAACTCGCCCTTTGTAAAGACTGCAAGCTTATAATGACACATTTGCCTGAGCCTTTCCAATGTTTCTTTCACGCCTTCCAAAGGATGCGCATCAAGCCTCAACAGGGTTTTGCCAAGTTCCACAATTCGCCCAACCAGTCTGGCAGGCACTTCGCCATGACTCACCTTCACGGCATTCTCTACCAACGAGATGGTAAAGGCCTTCACGCCATAGCCCAAGTCTTCCATATTGCCACTCTCCGTTTCGAAGAGCGAGGCTGATATTTCCTCTTTGCTTCCATAGTCGGAAAGCAAGGCGCAGTATTCATCCTCCACGTCTTCAAAATAATTTTGTAACGCCCACAACGTATCGTCGGCATCAAAAGCTATGGCACTGACAGGATCTAATATTTTGGTATTTTCTTTCATTTCTTTTCTTTCGCTTTGTATTTTTTTTCTATTTTCGACAACTGGCTATCTCTTCGTGTAGAAATTGCCAACGGCAAAAGTAGCACATTCTTTTCTATCCTCCAAAATTTCCCCGACAAAAGTTACACTTTCCTATGCAAAAAACGTGTGCACATCCATCAACGGACAAGCACACGCACATTTTCGTATTAACCAGAAAAACACATATACTAAAAAATGCTGACTCTTTTCATAACTACCATGAATGTTTTTCCAAACTCTCCATAAAAGAGCGATTCATCAGCCTATGAGGGTGTGTAGCACCACCCGCCCCTAAAAACGGGTCATAAACTCCACCACCAACTTATCTTTCTCCGAAGGTTTGGCAATGCCACCTTCACGATAGAAATACTTCTCATAGTTGATGCGGATATCGGAGATAAATGGCTTAGACAGACTCAGCGTAACACCGCCAGTCACACGATGACGCTTATAATCGTTGATTATCAATTCGCCCAAATCGTCATCTGTACCATCGTAACGAGAGCCGTCGCTGTGATCGCTCATGAAATCGTAACGCACCAATGGCGAAACCTTCTTGACAAGACGTGTGCGAACGGGAATATCATAACAAGCAAAGCCATCGAAAGCATGCACATCGTGGAAGGCATCGTGAGAATAATGCTTGTAGAGGTATTCCACCTCGGCTATAAAGCCTCCATGATGGAAAGTAACACCCGCATCATACATGTTTACCGTCACATCAGAAGGCTTGATCTTCTGAGTGCTCAGCACAAGATTGACATTAGGGAAAAGGAGCTGTGCCTTGGCTGAATAGTTGACACCCTTGGTCCAGTAATCCTTCTGATTGGTAAGGCCAGATCCATTGAACACACCCGCATTCACTACGATTGGGAAACCAACATTCCATGTGTAACCTATCTCGGCACCCACATCACGCACGTTTCCCACCTGCTTGGCTATGAATGAACGGTTGGCAAAATATTGCTGATGGGGAGAACGGTGAGCATCGATGGTAAAGGGAACTCGCTCCTGACCGATGGTAAGCTGAAGGGTGTTCCAAGGTTTGATACGCGTATAGGCATCAAGCATCTTGATCTTTCCTTCGTCGCAGAGGTCTATCTCCGCCTTGTAGCTCACCTCCTTTGTTACGTTTCCCGATACGCTGACGCGTGCTGTGCGAACCTCAAAACGTCCCTCCCCTTCCTCGGTTTGGTATTCATACTTCGAGCGAATGGTTCCACCGATTTTTGGAGTCTTGTCAAAGCTATCTTTTTCACCTGCTTGTGCAAACACAGCCGAACTCACCAAAGAGAACAGCAACATCGTCATTGTCTTCTTATCCATTTTCAATTATATAACACCTTAAATATATATTAGAACTCCACCTCTTGTTTACGCAGATTCATTATGGATGCAAAAATACAAAGACAATGTTTCTATAACGCAACACAAATGTTACAAAACGATGAAAACACCTCCTATCAATCTATTGTCACCGTACGAGAATTGACGGGTCGCACATGCGCCTTCAACATCATGGTTATGGCATTTTATTCTTTACAAACTTTTCCTGCCACGAAGGTTATCATCAGTCCCAGGCAAGCAGCTATCGACAAGGCGACGCGAAGATT
Organism: Candidatus Segatella mututuai; assembly: GCA_002439605.1. Taxonomy (GTDB): domain Bacteria; phylum Bacteroidota; class Bacteroidia; order Bacteroidales; family Bacteroidaceae; genus Prevotella; species Prevotella mututuai. The sequence continues at coordinate 20,109 of DJOI01000062.1, forward strand.
GGTTGCCTCGGAGAGCCAGCCGATGACAGGAGGACCTACTAAGAAACCGAAGAAGCTGATGCTCGAAACGATGGTAATGGCGATGCTCGCCTTGATGGTGCCGAGCTTGCCAGCGATGCTATAACAGATAGGCACAGAGGACGAGATGCCGAACCCCACAAGCAGGAACCCCAAGGTGGCAGGGATGAGATAAGGCAAGGCTGCCGCCAGCCAAAGTCCCATAACAATCAACGCTCCACAAGTCTTCAATACACTCGAAGATCCGTACTTCGTCACGAATCTATCGGCCAGGAAACGCCCCAAGGTCATTGCTCCCATACCTGCCACATAGCCCGCACGCAAGAATGTCTCATCGGGTTTCACTACTGAAGAAAAATACACACTACTCCAATCATACACCGTTCCCTCACAAAACATACCGGCGAATCCCATCAGTCCCAAGAGAAACAGCACTGGATCGATGCTCTTGAATGAGAATTTCGGAACACCTTCTTCCTCTGCCTTTGCCGTGGCATCATTCACGAGGAAACGGAAGCCAAGGGCGACTATCAAGATACTCATCGCCAAGATGGCACAAAAGTGGACCTCTATTGGAAGAAACGTGTTGGCAAAGATGGCACCGATGATGCCGCCAGCAAATCCGCCCAAACTCCATAAACCGTGGAAAGACGACATGATGTTGCGCCCATACATTTTCTCCACCAAGCATGCCTGAGTATTGGTGGCGATGTTCATCAAATTCGCCATCATGCCAAACGCTACCAACCCCAAGATGAGATGCAACACCGTGGTACTGTTGCCGATGCAAAACAAGGCGAGCGCATAAAGCACCTCGGATAGCACCAACATCTTCTTGCTGCCAAACTTGCTCACCAAGATGCCCGAGAAAGTCATCATCAGGAGTTGTCCGATAGGAATGGCAAAGAGCACTGTTCCCAACTGTCCGTTGCTCAAATGCAACAGATGCTTGACATCCGGAATGCGACTAGCCCAACTGGCGAACACTACACCCGGTACGAAATAATAAGCCGCAACCGCCATACGCTTGCGAGCCAAATCACTCAAATTATTCAATTTACTGAAACCAATCATCTTATTTAAAAGTCATCCTATTTTATACCTATTTATATTATATAGAGATACCTATTTCATTCAATTTGCGGCTGTAAAATTACGAAAAAAGCAGAATAAAAAACAAGATTTGAACAAAAAAGATTACTCGTTGTGATTATTTTATCGTACCTTTGCGCCCATCAACAAACAAAAAACAAACTAACAATGAAGAAACAAACTATCATCGCAATGGCATTCGCCCTCGCTTTGGCAATGCCAACTTTCGCCCAAAAGCCACAACTCACCAAGGAGCAGAAAGCCGCACAAAAAGAAATAGCTCAGAAAACCGCCAACCACCCTTGGCGTGGCAAGAAGGTAGCTTACTTCGGAGACTCCATCACCGACCCCAACATCAAGGCTTCGAAGGTGAAGTACTGGGGATTCCTGCAGGAGTGGCTCGGCATCACCCCTTACGTTTATGGCGTAAGCGGCAGACAATGGAACGACATTCCTCGCCAAGCCGACAAGCTGAAGAAGGAGCACGGCGACGACTTCGATGCCATCCTCATCTTCATGGGCACCAACGACTATAACAACGGTGTGCCCATCGGTGAATGGTACACGGAGAGTTTCGACAGCGTAAAGGTGGCTCTCCATAAGCCAAGCGAAATGGTGCAGCGCCGCCATCGCCGCTTTGCCATGGACAGCAACACGCTCAAAGGCCGCATCAATACCGCCATGTCGAAGTTGAAGCAGATGTACCCTACCAAGCAGATCGTCATCATGACACCTATCCATCGTGCCTATTTCAGCAGCAGCGACAAGAACATCCAGCCAGACGAAAGCTACGAGAACGTACGTGGCATCTTCTTCGATGAGTATGTGAAGGCTATCAAGGAGGCGGGCAATGTTTGGGCGGTACCAGTCATCGACCTCAACTCCCTCTCCGGCCTCTTCCCTCTCTATGATGCTGGTGCACAGATGTTCAATAAGATGGATACCGACCGCCTCCACCCTAACGACGCCGGTCATGCTCGCATGGCAAAGACCATCATGTATCAGCTATCGACACTGCCTTGTGACTTCTAAAAAGCGGCTACCTTGGGCGAAAGTTGCTATAAAAATCATAACTTTCGCCCAAGATAAAATATTTCGACCTGTACGATCGAAGTTTTTTTTGCACTACACCTATTTTTATATACAAAAACTTGGAGCAATATCATCACAGTAATCCCAACAAGAATTTCCTCACTTTCCCACGCCGCCCATAGGCACTCATTTTCCCCGAGCAACACGTAACAAATTTGTAACGACAATATAGTTGTAACATAATCTTAATAAATTTGTAATCATTTTTTCGTTCTACCTTTCAAACTATCATAGTATCTTTGCAAAAAATAAAACTTTATAAATTCTAATTCAGATGAAAGAGAACAAGAAAGCTATATTGGAGATTCTCAAGAAGAAATCCAAAAAGGATGGAAAATTTGAAAGTTTAGTACTCAACCTCGCGCTACAGAAAATCGACAGCGACAGCTTCGAGTTTGCAGGCGACGCAGTCTACACCGCCGATAAAAAGCGCCTCGTATACTGCATGAGTCAAGAAGCAAGCTTCATCATTCCCGAAGGAGTGACAACCATCGGTGAGATGGCGTTCCGTGGCAAGAAGCAACTCAAAAGCATCACCATCGCCAATAGTGTGAGAGAAATTGAACACGATGCTTTCTACGACTGTGACGAACTGGACAACGTTTATGTACCCGAAGGCGTGAAGGAAATAAAAGGCTACGCCTTCGCCGAGTGCGACCAACTCAAGAAAATCACCTTTGCTGGAATCCCTGCCAAGTTAAGTCGACACACCTTTGACGATTGCGACCAACTGCACGAAATCATCGTTCCAGCGGGAGCCAGCAAAGCTTTCCGCAAAGCCTTGCACTTTATTGATGGCGACACCGACTACCTCGTCATCGAGGAGCCTGCCGACAAGACAACAGCCGCTCTTGCTCTCCAAAAAGAACCGAAGAAGGAAAGCAAGAAAGAGAACAAGAAGGACGATACTCCCCAAAATAAGAAAAATAATCCCAAAAAGGAAAAGAAGGAGCTAAAGCAGGAGAAGGGAAATGTGGCAGCAGGTGCAAAGCCCGAGAAGAAAGATGCCAACAAGCAGGAAAAGAAAGTCCCGAAACTGGAGAAGGGAAACACGACAGGGGCTAAAGTCGAGAAAAAGGTATCGGGCAAAGAGAAGAACAACTCTCCAAAAGCCTAAGAAAAAGAAGTTTTTAGACTCTGGTCGACATCCCTGTCAGAATGCCACAGCACTCCAAAGTAGTTCGACAAACGTTCAAACGACAACAGCAACCAAAAACATCAAGTTATGACAAAACTGGAAGTCATGAAAAAAGCATATGTAGAACGCGATGTGAGTTGGATGTACTTCAACCATCGCATTCTACAAGAAGCAAAGAAAGAGTTTGTACCCTTGCTGGAACGACTCTCTTTCCTTGGCATCTACTCCAACAATCTCGACGAATTCTTTCGCGTACGTGTGGCATCGCTCAACCGTATGCTGGAACGCAAGCTCGGTAAAGAGACCGAACAACAAATAAAGAAATCACTCAAAACCATCAACAAACTCAACGAATCCTTTTCGAAAGAATATACTGAGGCTGTGGATGGAGTTTTCAAGGAACTGGAAATCCACAAGATTCGCCTTGTCACTGAAACTGAACTCAACGACGAGCAGAAGGATTTTCTGACACAATTCTTCTACGACAAACTCAACGGCTCTGTCAACCCCATCTGGCTCTCCGAGATAGAAGACCTCACTGTGCTGGAAGACAACCGAATATACCTTATCGTGGAGAAAAGCGAGAACAAGGACAACAAGAAGAAATATGCCATCGTGAAAGTACCCGACCGCATATACGGACGATGGGTGAAAATACCTTCAAGCGATGGGTTTGACAACATCATGTATCTCGATGACGTGATTCGCTATTGCCTACCCCTGGTTTTCCTCGGCTTCAAGGAAAGCACCTATCGTGCCTACAGTTTCAAGTTTACCAAAGACGCAGAGATGGAGATGGACAACGACGCCGATTTTGGTACGATGGAAAAGATAGCCTTAGGCGTGAGCAGCCGAAAGAAAGGAGACGCCGTACGCGTCATCTATGACCACGAAATGCCCAAGGAGATGCAGAAGAAACTGCGCGAACGATTGAACACCAAGGAACTCGACGCTTCGCTGGCGGGCGGTCGATACCAAAACCACAAGGACTTGATGTCGTTCCCAGACTGTGGACACAAAGACTTAAAATACGAGAAATGGCCCCCCATCATGAAGCCCGAGTTCCTCTCAAACGAGAGCATCCTCGAACAGATACGTGACCGCGACCGCTTCATACACGTGCCATACCATAGCTTCAATGGTTATATCCGTGTACTACGTGAGGCTGCCACCAAGCCCGAAGTGAAGGCCATCAAGACAACACTCTATCGCCTGGCAAAAGACTCGAAGGTGGTAAAGGCTCTTATCACAGCAGCCCGCAACGGCAAGAAGGTAACGGCAGTAGTGGAACTGCTCGCCCGTTTTGACGAGGAAAGCAACATCAAGTGGAGCAAGCGAATGCAAGAAGAGGGAGTCAACGTCATCTTTGGCGTGGAAGGGCTGAAGATTCATTCGAAACTGCTCTACGTAGAGTCGAAGAAAGGCAACATCGCCTGCATCGGAACGGGTAACTTCCATGAAGGAAACGCCAAGATTTACACCGACTACCTGATGATGACCGCACGCCCAAAGATAGTGAACGAGGTGGCAAAGGTGTTCGACTTCATCGACCGTCCCTTCTCGCCATTCCGCTTCAGCGAGCTGCTCGTATCGCCCAACTCCATGAAGAGCCGCATCTTGCGTATGCTTGACACAGAAATTAAAAACGCCAACGAGGGTAAGGAGGCTTGGGCAAAGATCAAAATCAACCACATCACAGATACCGATATGGTGACAAAACTCTACCAGGCCTCCAAGGCTGGTGTCAAGATAGACATCGTGATACGTGGCAACTGCTCGCTTGTACCTGGTATCAAAGGGTTCAGCGACAACATACGGTGTGTAGGCATTATCGACCGATATTTGGAGCACAGTCGAATACTCATCTTTGCCAATGGCGGAAAGCCAAGATATTTCATTGGATCCGCTGACTGGATGCCAAGAAACTTGTTGAACCGCATCGAGGTACTTACGCCTGTATACGACGAGGAAATGCAGGCCGACTTGATGCGCACCATCTCGTATGGAATGAGAGACACAACCAACGGGCGAATCATAGATGGAAAAGGCACCAATGCGTTTGTTGAAGGCGAGCCTTTCCGTAGTCAGGAAGAACTTTATAAAGCATATAAGCAATCATCTATGCTAACACAAAAAACACTACTATGAATTTAGCAGCAATAGACATAGGTTCAAACGGAGCCCGGCTTCTCATCAAGCGCTTCGAACCAGAAGCAAAAAGAGAGGAAGACCGAATCAAAAAAGTAATGTTCATACGCGTTCCACTTCGCTTGGGAAAGGATGTCTTCACATTGGGGAAAATATCAAAGGAACGTGAAAAGATGATGCTCCACATGATGAAAGGCTTCAAGCAGTTTATGAAGCTCAACGACGTGGAAGCCTTTCGTGCCTGTGCCACATCGGCCATGCGAGATGCCGAGAACGGCAAGAAAGTACTCAAGAAAATAGAGAAACAAACAGGTATCAAACTCGAAATCATCAAGGGACAGGAAGAAGCACAACTTCTCTACAACAATCTGGTGGAAAAGACAGACTCAAACGAAGGCAACTTTGCCTACATCGATGTAGGTGGTGGCTCTACCGAGGTCTCGATAATACATGACGGAACCCTTGCCGAAAGCTATTCCTACAATATGGGGACGCTAAGGCAACTCAGCGGAAAAGTAACAGCGGAGACAGAAGCACTATTCAAGCAGAATCTTACAAGATACTCACAAGAGTATGGTAACATACGCATCATTGGTTCGGGGGGCAACATCAACAAACTCAACAAGTTGGCACGCCACAGCAAGAACGCAAACAAAGAATTGTCGCTTGCCGAGTTGAAACGTCTCTACCAAATGATGCAGCCCCTGAGCATTGAAGAAAGAGAAATTTCATTCTGCCTGCGGGAAGACCGTGCAGACGTAATCATCCCTGCCGCCGAAATATTCATCAAGGCCTGTGAATACTTACTATGCGACAACATCATGGTTCCCAACATCTCTTTGGCCGACTCCATCGTTGATGGACTATATGAGACAACCCAGCAGACAAAGGTATAAATCCAACCTTTGCCCGCTGGGCTTCTTCTTAGAAAATCTTTCTGTCTTTTTAGACGTTATTTTTTAAAAACCTTTGCCATACCACACTATGAAAGACACGAATATCCAAAAAAATGGCAATTTATTTGTGTAATACACAAAAAAATGCTATTTTTGCGGTCGTGTTCCTTACAAAACACTAATAACTTAGATAATAACAATAACAATAACCATTTATTAATATGAGTTTAAAAATCGTAGTACTTGCCAAGCAAGTACCTGACACAAGAAATGTGGGTAAGGATGCGATGACTGCCGAAGGTACAGTGAACCGCGCAGCCCTTCCTGCTATCTTCAATCCTGAGGATTTGAACGCATTGGAGCAGGCTCTTCGATTGAAAGAGCAGAATCCTGGTTCTACAGTTGGTATTTTGACGATGGGTCCTCCACGTGCTGGAGAAATCATCCGCCAGGGTCTTTACCGTGGTGCAGACACGGGTTGGTTGCTTACCGACCGCCTCTTCGCAGGTGCCGACACGCTGGCTACTTCATACGCCCTCGCTACAGGTATCAAGAAGATTGGCGACGTCGACATCGTGATTGGTGGTCGCCAGGCTATCGATGGCGATACTGCACAGGTAGGTCCACAGGTGGCACAGAAGTTGGGATTGAACCAGGTAACCTACGCCGAGGAAATCCTCAAGGTGGAGAATGGCAAGGCTACTATCCGTCGTCACATCGACGGTGGTGTGGAGACCGTTGAGGCACCATTGCCAGTGGTTATCACCGTCAACGGAAGCGCAGCACCTTGCCGTCCTTGCAACGTGAAGCTCGTGATGAAATATAAATACGCTACTTGCCCTATGGAGCGCAAAGGCAACGAGCCTTGGGCTAAGCTCTATGAGGAGCGTCCTTACCTGACCTTGAACCAGTGGAGCGTTGCCGATGTAGATGGCGACCCTCAGCAGTGTGGTTTGAGCGGCTCACCTACCAAGGTGAAGGCTGTGAAGAACATCGTGTTCCAGGCTAAGGAGAGCAAGACCTTGACCAGCAGCGACGAGGACATCGACAACTTGGTTAAGGAATTGTTGGACGAAAGTATTATCGGATAGGATTTTTCGAGGAGTTAAAGGAGTTAAAGGAGTTAAGACAATTGTTGTAAGGCAATGTCTCCCCAAAAGACTCAAGCAACAAAAGCTGTTGCCTTAACTCCTCAGCGACCGCAGAGAGCGATAACTCCTAAACTCCTTTAACTCCTAAAATTATAAATAGAAACAATGAACAACGTATTTGTATATTGCGAGGTAGAAGGCACAACCGTTGCCGAAGTATCTCAGGAATTGCTCACCAAGGGTCGTAAGCTCGCCAACCAGCAGGGCGTGGAACTCCATGCCATCGTTGCCGGCACTGGCATCAAGGGCAAGGTGGAAGACCAGATTCTCCCTTATGGTGTAGATAAATTATTTGTTTTCGAAGCTGAGGGATTGTTCCCATACACTTCAGCTCCTCATACAGACATTCTCGTCAACCTCTTCAAGGAGGAGAAGCCACAGATTGCCTTGATGGGTGCCACCGTTATCGGTCGTGACCTCGGTCCTCGTGTTTCTTCTTCATTGACCAGTGGTCTGACAGCCGACTGTACAGAGCTTGAGATTGGTGATTACGACGATAAGAAGAGTGGCAAGCACTATGATGGTTTGCTCTATCAGATTCGTCCAGCCTTCGGTGGTAACATCGTGGCTACCATCGTCAATCCAGATCACCGTCCACAGATGGCTACCGTTCGCTCGGGTGTGATGCAGAAGCACATCTACGAGGGCGAGTGCAAGAAGGAAGTGGTTTATCCAGAGGTAAGCAAGTATGTTCCTGCCGAGGACTTTGTAGTGAAGGTGCTCGATCACCATGTCGAGGCTGCCAAGCACAATTTGAAGGGTTCTCCTATCGTAGTTGCCGGTGGTTATGGCGTAGGAAGCAAGGAAGGCTTCGACCAGCTCTTCGAGTTGGCTCACCTGTTGCATGGCGAGGTAGGTGCTTCTCGCGCCGCAGTCGATGCAGGTTGGGTTGAACACGACCGCCAGATTGGTCAGACGGGTATCACCGTTCACCCTAAGGTATATATCGCCTGTGGTATCTCTGGTCAGATCCAGCACATCGCAGGTATGCAAGATTCCGGCATCATCATCTCCATCAACAACGACCCAGATGCTCCAATCAATAAGATTGCCGACTATGTAATCAATGGTACCGTAGAGGATGTCGTTCCAAAGTTGATTAAGTACTACAAGCAGAATTCGAAGTAAGCTTCATTGGCTATTGAAATAGGCTTCGATGACAAACGAAATAGGCTTCAGTGCCTATCGAAGCCTATTGCATAAAACTTCGTAGCCCATTATACATTATTTATATATAAAGAAAAGCAAAATGGCTAATTACTATAGTGATCATCCTGAGATTGAATTTCATCTCAATCACCCATTAATGAAGCGTGTTGTTGACTTGAAAGAGCGCAACTACGCAGAGAAAGACCAGTTCGAGGACGCTCCTGTCAACTACGAGGACGCCATCGAAAACTATAAGCGTTTGCTCGACATCACTGGCGATGTAGCTGGCAATATCATCGAGCCAAACTCTGAGAGCGTTGACCAGGAAGGTCCTCACTTGGAGAACGGTCGCATGATTTACGCCAGCAAGACTTTCGAGAACTTGGAGGCTACTCGCAAGGCTGGTCTCTGGGGCTTGTCAATGCCTCGTCGTTACGGCGGTTTGAACTTGCCTAACGCCGTATTCTCCATGGCTTCGGAGATTATCTCTGCCGCCGACGCTGGTTTCCAAAACATCTGGTCTCTTCAGAGCTGTATCGACACCCTCTATGAGTTCGGTTCAGAGGAGCAGCGCCAGAAGTACATCCCTCGCATTTGCGCTGGCGAGACCATGAGTATGGACTTGACCGAGCCTGATGCTGGTTCCGACTTGCAGCGTGTGATGTTGAAGGCAACACAGGATGCCGACGGCACATGGCGTTTGAACGGTGTGAAGCGTTTCATCACCAATGGTGACTCAGACATCCATTTGGTTTTGGCTCGCTCTGAGGAAGGCACCAAGGACGGTCGTGGTCTCTCTATGTTCATCTACGACAAGCGTGATGGCGGTGTAACCGTTCGTCACATCGAGAACAAGCTCGGTATCCACGGTTCACCTACTTGCGAGTTGGTTTACAAGAACGCCAAAGCAGAGCTTTGCGGTAGCACTCGCCTCGGTTTGATTAAGTATGTGATGGCATTGATGAACGGTGCCCGTCTCGGTATCGCCGCTCAGAGTGTCGGTGTGGAGCAGGAAGCATACAACGAGGGCTTGGCTTACGCCAAGGAGCGTGCACAGTTTGGCGAAAAGATCATCAACTTCCCAGCTGTATATGACATGCTCTCAAGAATGAAGGCTAAGTTGGATGCCGGTCGTTCACTCCTCTACTGCTGCGCTCGCTACGTAGATATCTACAAGGCATTGGAAGACATCGCCCGCGACACCAAGTTGACTCCAGAGGAGCGTCAGGAGATGAAGAAATACACTCGTCTCGCCGATGCATTCACTCCATTGGCAAAGGGTATGAACTCAGAGTATGCAAATCAGAACGCTTACGATGCCATCAGCATCCACGGTGGTTCAGGTTTCATCATGGAGTACAAGAGCCAGCGTTTGTTCCGCGACGCTCGTATCTTCTCCATCTACGAGGGTACCACCCAGCTCCAGGTTGTTGCAGCCATCCGTTACATCACCAACGGCACTTACCTGGGCATCATCAAGGAGATGATGGAGAGCGAGGTAAGCGACGACTTGAAGGCATTGAAGGCACGTGTTGCCAAGCTCGTTGAGCTTTACGAGGCAGCCATCAACAAGGTGAAGGAAGCCAACGACCAGGCAGTTCACGACTTCTTGGCTCGCCGTCTCTACAACATGACAGGCGACATCGTGATGTCTCTCCTCATCCTCGACGATGCCACCAAGGCACCAGAGATGTTCAAGAAGAGCGCCAACGTATATGTTCGCATGGCAGAGGAAGAAGTTCTCGGTCATTCAGCATACATCCAAAACTTCCAGGCAGAAGACTTGGAGAGCTTTAAGGCGTAAGACTATTATAAATTAATATAAGATAAAAAACGTCCATGGGCAATCATTTGCCCACGGACGTTTTTTATTATCATCCCCTCCTTCGACAACTCTATAAAAACTATAAATTTCGGGGAAAACGGATATTTGTCACTTATCTTGCTTATTTTCAGTATCTTTGCTGCGCTTTAATTGGAGGACTAAAGATAAGCTTAAACTTAATTGACAAAGAAGATGAGCTGTATCAGCTGAAAGCATGGTACTTGTACCACAAGATCTTAACTTATTATGCCCAAACGTGATGGGACTAAAGCATATGCTCGAAATTCTTTAATAGTACATCAGACTTGCTGAGATTACTATTAGGGAATTCCCCTTCAACTTTAAGGGATTTTCCCTTTCTGTGTCACAAGAAAAGAGTACTTTTGCAAGCAGAATTCAGACACGAAATAATGAACTTTCAAAAACAGTAACGCTTATGAAAAGAAATGAATGGATGGCGATTATCGCCACTTGCTTCTTGATGTTTGCAGTATGCTTGTCAGCATCAGCCAAAAACAAAAAAGATATTGAACGAGGAATGACCAAGCAGGAAGTCATCGACATTCTTGGCGAACCCAAAACCAAGAGCTTCGATGAATATGGGGATAAATGGGAATTCGTCAAAAACAGTTTTATTATTGGCGATGACAAGGCCATCACGGTATTATTCGACAGGAATGGAAAAGTTATGAGATGCAATACTCGAATCATCAATGCCGACAATAACCCAAACGGAGCAGGATGCCCAGTAAGACCAACCCCTCCCCCATACGGTGAAGTTCATTATCCAAATACAGACATGAACTATGGCTATTGCCTCAGCGATGCCTCTTTCTCTATTCTATATAATAAGGTGAAGAAAGCAAGTTTCGACGATGAAAAGTACGATTTGATAGAAGTGGCAAGTCTGGGCTGCAACTACTCTTGCCAGCAAACAGCTCGCATCATGGAGCTATTCACTTTCAGCGACAAACGCTTCAAAGTTCTCAAGATGATGGCTCCTCGCATCATAGATCCACAAAATGCGATAGACATCTATAAATTATTCACCTTCGACAGTGAAAAACAAAAGGCTGGTGAAATCATGAGGAACTGCAGATGATGCTGTTTTAAGCAATCAAGTAGTGGTTTCTTCCTACTTTCGTTTCCCAGTCTCCAAGAAGCTCGTGAGCAACCGAGAGTTGATTCCTTGCCAACATAAAGACATACGAGCTTACGACCGTTACATGGAATCCGTAAGGCATATGCGCAATCTCTTCGACACAAGTCGTGAGGATGGGATTCTTGAAGGAATACAAGAAGGCATTGAAACTATCAAAAAGCAAAAGGCTCTTGCCAGTTCCTAAAACCTCAAGAAAATGGGCTTTGCAGTAAAGCAAATTATCGAAGCCACTGGACTAAGTGAGGATGAAATCGAGGAATCATCATAAAATTTCATACTTTCATACAACAGAACTACATACTATCATTTAAAAGGAAAATAAATCCGTGACCTTCATTTCTGATAGTCACGGATTTATTGTTGATAATTATTTGTAAATGATCCACTTATTGATGATTTTTACTCATGGTGACGACCATCGCAAGCATCATGATGGCAGGTGGCATTGCCATACTGCAAAGTATCACTAAGGAAAGCATTCATCACAGCGTCAACATCCTCGGCAGGGGCACCACCATGGATGGCGATGTTCATCTGGTTGAGCAGGTTCACAGCACCAGCACCCAATCCACCGCAAACTACGTCGGTTACACCCAATCCGTTCAGGAAGTTTGGCATCGCACCATGTGCATGCTCTGGAGCCTGGAGCACCTCCTTGTTGACGATTTTCTTGTCCTCAACTTCGAATACCGTTACCTGTGGAGCCTTGCCGAAATGTGGGAAAAGCTTGCCCTCGGTGGTAGGAATCGCAATTTTCTGTTTCATGTTCATATTTTTATTATTTATCAATCTATTTCTATGGATGATGATCGAGGCATTGTTCTCCGTACGGAAGTCCTTCGGCATCTTGCCCGTCAGGCGCTTGAAGAACTTCACGAAGTAAGATGGGTCCTCGAAGCCCAGTTGGTAAGCCACCTCCTTGATGCTCAGCGTGGAGTGCTGTATCTGTCGCTTTGCCTCCAAGACGATGCGCTCGTTGATGATTTGCAAGGGCGAGCGATGGGTACTCTGGCTCACATACTTGCTCAACGTGCGAGCCGAGATATTGAGCATGTCGGCATATTCCTGCACGGTATGTGCGCTATGGAAGTTCTGCTCCAAGAGTTGACGGAATCGCACGAAGGTGCGGTTGGCGATGCTCGACACATAGAGCTTCGGCACTTCCCTTCGCTCGCCACTGCGCTGTACCCTTATCAGGAAGAGGCGCACAAGATACTGCATGTAGTCCTTGTGGGCGAAGGCTCCCGAGAGTGAATACTCGCGATTCATCTCGTTCACCAAGAGCATCAGGCGGTCAGCCTCCTCGTTCGTAATCTTGCAATATGGCAGGGAGTCGTAGGCATTGAAGACATCGTACTTCAAGAAGACGCTCTCGCTCGACTCCTCGTCTGCCATAAAACTGGCATTGAAGTGGATGATGACTCCCTCATAGTCGTTGGGACCATCGAAGGCATGCACCTGCCCTGGGGCAACGAAGAAGATGGTGTTGTCCGTGACTGGATAGTCCTTGAAATCGACATGATGTACGCCGTGCCCCTTGCGAAACCAAATGATTTGGTAAAACTCATGGACATGGGGCATCATAGCCCCCGGTCGATTGTCGGCAAAGAATCGGGGCATGAACTGGAGTTCCAGCTCAAGTCCAGAGTGCGTATTTTCCGCAATCGTATAGGTTCTAACGTCTTCCTTTTTCATTGTTTTTATCTCGAAACTTGCAAAGAAAAATCCTTATTGCAGATTTGCATCGCCACCCCATCGGGCATCAGTTCGAAACCATGACGCTGGTAGAAGGTGGCATTACTGCTTTCCTCTGGCATCACATTGATATAAAAATAAGAGCAATAATGCTCCTTGGCTTGCTCCACGAGTTGGGAGGCGATGCCCTGGTGCTGATAATCGGGCGAAACAAGGAGGTAATGCAGGAAGGCGGTCATCCCGCCATCGTCCAATCCTCTCACCAGTCCCACCAATCTCTCGCCATCCCACGCCGTAAGCACGTAGGAGGAATGAAGCAAGGCTTGATAGAGTTGCCGAGGATAGTTGCCCGACACCCAGTGGATGGAGCAGAAAAGTTCCTCCACCTGCTCCTGAGTAAAGTTTCTCTCCGTTGTAAATATAATGTTTGGGGGCATATTTTATCTTTTTACTTTCTTTATGCATGTTATCTTCTCATCATCTCCCACAAAAAATGGTAAATAATGATTTTCGGATGGTAAAATTACACAAACTTTTTCATCCATCAAAACAGAAGTCCGATATTTACCATTCTTTAGCTCGAAAACACAACGATTATTTCGGGATGTATTCTTAATTTTGCAATCGACAAAAGTAATAACAATTTAAAAAGAAGAAAGAAAATGGAAAAGAAAATCAATGCTTATCTTCAGATTACGATGAAGATCAAAGAGAGCGACCGCCCAAGTGCAGCCAAGGTGTATTTCGACTATCGCGAGCCATTCTTGAACACCATCGAGGGTGCTTTGAGCAAGGCTTTGTTGGTACGTGACGAGGACGTACAGGTACTCCATGGCTTCGACAGCAAGGAACATGCAGCAGCTTACTTGGAGTCAGACTTGTTTAAGAACGATGTAGCCAAGGGCCTCTCTCCTTACTTCCAGGCTGACCCAGAGATTCGTATCTTCACCGTTGCCGGATAAAGCAAATTAGTTTTTTTTTGCAACACCGAGATAAATCCGTGGCCTTCAATCTCTGAAAGCCACGGATTTCTTTTTAATTATCCTTCTTCGAGTGTAAACTCATTTTTTATCCTGCCTTGATAATCCTGTCGCTGATGGTGCGCTGAGTGCTGCCATAAAGTCTTTCGTATAGTTTCAGTTACAAGTCTCGAAATTGCCAAAGAATTAATAGGAAATCTTAAGGATCAAAATGAAGAAACGCAAGTTTCTGCTTTATTTTCTTTACTTTTGTACTTGCAAAAGAAAAATTTCTTCGTTTTTGGGGTGATTGAATCCTCAAAGGTTTGTATAGGAGAGTAGAAACAAGACAGAAAAGACTATGACTGAAGAAAAAGAACAACAGTTGGAACGGCTGTTCAACGACCATTACGAGCGAATGTTTCGACTCGCCTTTGCCTTGCTCCATGACAACGAGGAAGCAAGGGATGTGGTGAGCGAAGTTTTCTCCAAGTTGTGGGATAGGTTCTCGCAGGAGGAGATTCCGAAAGACTCTTCTTCGAAAGATTACCTCTTGAGGGCTGAAACCGCTTCCGCCTATTTGATGCGAAGTATGAAGAATGCTTGCCTCAATGTCATCTCCAAGAAAAAGAGAAACGAGAGGCTCATCAAGTTTCTCCCACTTTCGAATGAGGAGTCTATCCGA
>DJOI01000055.1:0-34426 GCA_002439605.1 Candidatus Segatella mututuai
GTTTTTATGAGGTTGTCATGTCGTACGACTATAGTTGCTATGAACGTACGACATGAGGTCGTATAGTCGTACGACATGGGGATGCATAGTCGTACGACATGACTTCAGACAAACTTCGAGGACTCTTTTTCTTGTTGGCTTTTATTCAAAAACTGAATGTACAGTGAACAAATATGAACAATTATGAACGTGGCATGAGCGAATATTCACATACCACACAAAAGAACACAACAGGTGCTTCATCAAGTGAGTTGTCACATCTTCGACACATGAGCCACCACAGAAGTATACACACATCAAAGAACGGAGTATCTCGCTGTACTGGTAACCATAGAATTTACTGCGCAGCCCCAAGGTTGAGTCTATCGTTTGGGACAAAAGGGCATCAAATCGCTCCATTATCGCAAATATTCCTCCAAAGAGAGTGAGTTTCTCGGATTTTATTTGTACTTTTGCCATGTCATTCAGATTTTTGCTTGCTTTTAAATGCAGCACTAAAATAAGTGAAATTTCTGACATGGCAAAATCCTGGACAACAAAAATTTGTCCAGGTACTTATAAAAAACATCAAATTATAGTGTTGCGGAATTTAGGTTTACAAGAAGCAAGGGTTAGACTTGATTGTTAACAAGAAATAAATAACTAATGAGTAACAAAATCAGCGTCATAACAGTAGTATTCAATGATGTCGCACACATTCGCGCCACCATGGAAAGTTTCTTCTCACAAACGTGGAAAGACAAGGAATATATTGTTATTGATGGAGGTAGCACGGATGGCACGGCTGACATTATCAAGGAATATTCGGATCGATTAGCTTACTGGTGCTCCGAAAAAGATAATGGCATCTATGATGCCATGAACAAGGGTATCATACATGCAACAGGCGATTGGATAAATATTCTTAACAGTGGAGACTATTATGCCTCAATAGAAGCATTAGAAGAAACAATTACTTCAACAACAGACATTGAAAAGACCAGTGTAATCTACGGAAATAGCATATGTATAGACGATACATGCCAAAGACAAATTATTGCGTCTTCTGACACTAGTCTTTTAGAATATAGTCCAATATTTAGACATGGTTCATGCCTTGTAAGGGCAGATGTACAAAAGAAACATCTTTTTGATATAAACAAACAAAAGAAATTAGGATACGCATTAGATTGGGAAATGCTATACCAATTGTTTAAAGAGAGCCTAAAGTTTACCAAAGTAGATGTTACAATAGAATGCTATAAACAAGAGGGAATTTCAAATCATCAATATAAAAATTTTTGGTATAATTACCTTATTACATCAAAAGGAAAATTTAGCTTAAAAAAAGCATTATTTTTAACAAAAGTAATTTTCTTTACATTTTTATTTAATACCTGTTTGTACAAATGGACAAGAGCATTTATGATAGAATACATCGTGAACGACATATTGCCTCATATTTGCTTTTGGAAATTAAGAAATTGGTATCTAACAGTTCTAAAAATGAAAATTGGTAAAGGAACCTATATTATGAAAAGAAATTATATAATAAACTGCAACTTAATTTCTATAGGAAAATTCTGTCACATTAATAATTTCTGCATTATAGATGGAAGAGGACATATCACAATAGAAGACAATGTTTCTATCTCGCATAAAGTATCTTTAATCACAGGTTCTCATGACCTAAGAACTCAATCTTTTAGGGGCATATTCAAACCTATACATATCAAAGAATATGCGTGGATTGGAATCGGAGCTACAATCTTACAAGGAGTAACTATTGGAAAAGGAGCTGTTGTATGTGCGGGAGCTGTTGTCACAAAAGATATAGAAGATTATGCTATTGTCGCAGGCATTCCTGCAAAAAAAATTGGAATAAGGACAAATGAATTAAATTATAATTGTAAATGGGATGTACCCTTTACATAAAAACATAAACAAAATGGAACAAAATAAAAATAATAAAGAAATAGACATTATTGGTGTAGTACTAAAAGTGCTAAAAGAATGGAAAACTCTTTGCATTTTTATGATATGCTTTAGCCTTGTGGGAATAGTTGTTGCTCTAAACACTCAAAAAAGATATACAACAACTGTTATCCTTGCACCAGAAATATCTAATGGTGGTTCTCTCCCTGAAGGCCTATCGAATATAGCTTCCATGGTAGGAGTCAATATTGGAAATTCTGGTGGAAGTGGTATAGATGCTATCTATCCACAGATCTATCCCGACGTTTTAACCTCATCTGATTTTATTATAAAATTATTTGATATACAAGTTAAAACAGAAGGGGATTCCATTAGGAAATCATATTATCAACACATTAATAACGATAATCTTATTCCTTTTTGGAGCTATCCTGGTATATATTTTAAAAAAATATTTGAAAATAACAACAAAGATAAGAATACAAAAAAAATAAATCCATTTCAACTTACAAAACAGCAAGACAACACATTAAATGCAATTAGAGCAAATATTTCATGTGTTGTTGACAAAAATACAAATGTTATTTCCATCTCTGTGACAGATAATGACCCTGTTGTTTCTGCGACCATGGCAGATACCATACAACGTCAGCTTCAACAATATATCATTTTATATAGAACACAAAAAGCTCGAAATGATGTTGAATATACAAAAAAGCTATATAAAGAAGCTAAAATGCAATACATCAAAGCGCAAGAAATATATAGTTCATATTCAGACGCAAACAATGATATAATTTTAGAGTCTTACAAAGCAAAAAGAGATGAACTTGAAAATGAAATGCAGTTGAAATATAATATATATAACCAAATCGCTCAACAATTACAAGCTGCACTTGCAAAAGTTCAAGAAAAGACGCCCGCCTTCTCTACTATTCAAAAGGCAAGTGTACCTTTAAAAGCATCGAGTACTCCTAGGAGTTTTATAGTGATCATTTACATTTTCATCGCTATTTTCTGTGATGTTTTATGGATTGTTTTTGTAAAAGATAAGTTTAAAAATAAATGATATATACGATTCCATATATTTTACTGATTGTTTTTTATGGAGTCTTAGCTGTAGTCTTTCAACAAACAGCAAAAAACACCATAAAAAACAATATAACATATTTAAGTTTTTTCACCTTTATTATATTCTTCGGGTGCAGAGGTTACGTTTGCGATGATTGGCAATCATATTACCCAGCATTCCAAAAATGCACTATTGACAATGTTGATTTTAACATTTTCAAGTATAACATAAAATGGGGATTTGAACCGGGATTTACATTGCTCATGCTAATTTGCAAAAATATTGTAAATAATTTCAACTTTTTTGTTTTTATCTGCACATGCATTAACACAATATTATTATACACATTTTTCAAAAGAAGAATCCCTAATTTTCCACTAGGTTTTTTGTTATTTATCAGTTTTGGTGGTTTTATTATGAGTACTAATTTAATGAGAAATTCCATTGCAATTCTTATTTTTATTAATGCTTTAAAATACTTAGAAGATCGCCAATTTATCCCCTACATGACTATGTGCCTTTTAGCAGTAACCTTTCATATCTCTGCTATTTGCTACATACCCATGTATTTCATTTTACATCTAAAAATAAATAAGTGGGTGTATCTAACTATATTTGTTATAGCGAATATCATTTTTATTTTACACATACCCATATTTCTAAAAATTGTCAGCCTATTTTTAGGTGATACTGGAGGGTTTCTTGAAATGAAAGTACAATCGTACACAGAAGGTCTCAATGAAGCAAAATCTTTATCTATCGGATACATAGAAAGGGGCATGACAGGGATTCTAATTTTTTGTTATTACCATAAACTACAAAATATACGCAAAGGAAATATGTTGTTTATAAATTCTTTTTTAGTATATATTTTGTTTGCTTTTTTGCTAAGTGAATTTAGCGAGATTAGCTTAAGAATGTCTAATTTATTTATCTTTTCTTATTGGATAATATGGACAGACTTAATTAAATGTTTTTACATTAAAAGCAATAAATACTTATTTCTTTCGTTTGTAGCTATATATTGTGTTCTCAAGATGATAGGAACTACCAATATGATTACATCACAATATGATAATATTCTCTTTGGAGCAAAATCATATGAAGAAAGATTATACATACACAACAGGTTTTTTAAAAATTAACATATGAATTTATTAATAATAACACCAACACCAATATACCCTCTAAATTCTGGAGGAGCGCAAGCTCAATTTAATATGATTGACCAATTGAGAGAAAAACACAATATCACCATCGTCTACATAGAGAACAGATATGGGGAAAAAGAAGCCATAAACACGTTAAAAGAGTTATGGCCTAACGTGAAATTCCATACATATTCAATATGGGCGCAATTGACTTATTGGAAGTATATATATGAAAAAGGGAAAAGAGCATTCCAAATTTTAACTAAAAAAAGCAAAAAAAAATTTATAATTGAAAGAATCATAAAACCTTATGGCATTTATTTTCCCCCACGTTTTATTAACTTTATTAACAATATAATTACAAAAGAAAATATTGATACAATACAAGTTGAATTTTATCCATGCTTAGATTTGATAAATTACATAAACGTAAAAGTTCAAAAGATATTTGTACACCATGAGATAAGATTTGTTCGAAATAAAAGATACTTGGCTTCTTTTCAACTATCAGAAAAAGAAAAAGAACTATTCAACAAAATAAAGACAAAAGAAATTAACGACTTAAATAAATACGACACAATAATAACCCTTACAAATAAGGATAAAGATATTTTAAGAGAAAATAATGTCAAAACTAAGATAATTGTATCTCCTGCAGCTATCAAGACAAATATTCATCCATACAAAACCTGGAATCATAAAATTATATTTCTAGGCGGTTATGGTCATATACCTAACATCGAAGGATTCAATTGGTTCATTGGCAATATTATCTCCAAGATGTCGACTACAGATTTAAACAATTCATGTATCCACATAATTGGTAAAGGTTGGCCAGAGTCTTTAATTGCAAACTATAACAAAAAATCCCCTATAAAGATTATAAGCCACGGATTCGTTGAAAATTTATATAGCGTCGCAAAAGGCAGTATCATGGTTATTCCTATACTTACAGGTAGCGGAATGAGAATGAAAATATTAGAAGCAGCAGCTATGGGAATACCTTTCATTACAACCAAAGTCGGTGTAGAAGGTCTTAACTTCACTAATGAAGAGAGCTGTTTAATAAAGAACAAACCAGAAGATTGGATAAAGGCATTAATCAAACTTACACATCATGAAGAAGAACGTAAAAAATTGGCTAACAATGCCCAAAAAAAATATATAAAAGAATATTCTTTACAAGAATCAATTAAGACGAGAAACCGTGTATATCAACAAAATGTCAAAGAAACTAAACAATGATGAACATTGCTATATATTGTGTCACATATAATTCATACAATGCAGCGATGAATTATCTCTCATCTATAGATAAAACTATTGATGCAGAAAAAGTAACATTAACAGTCTTTCTGGCAGACAACACAACAAAGAAATCTATTGATATAAAATATAAAACTGAGAAATTCAAACTTGTTGTCTACAAATTCAACAATGTTGGATATTTTGGAGCTATTAGAAAAATGATGATAAAAAATGATCCAACATTATATGATTATTCAATCATAAGCAATGTAGATCTATTTTTAGATGAAAATATTTTTAAGAGTTTAACAGGAATAACTATAACCGAAAAAATCGGCTGGATTGCTCCTCAGATTTTTTCATTAAAGGAGGAGAGAGATTTAAATCCTGCCATAATCAATAGGTATTCTCCATTCAAACTTAAAATACTAAAATTTTCATATAAGCATCCCAGAATATTACAACTATACAAAAATGTATTATATAGAAATAAAAAAAGCCACTTCGTTTCATACCCTAGGATGAATATATATGCAGGACATGGCTCATTCATAATCCTAACAAAAGAATATTTTAAAAAATGTGGAATTATTAATTACCCTGTTTTTTTATATGATGAAGAATTATACTTAGGAGAAGAATGCAAGAGGAATGGACTAAAAGTTATATATATCCCATCTTTGAAAGTATTCGATTGCGAGAATGTTTCAACGAGTAAACTATCAAGTAATTTTTATTGTAAATGCAACATTGAGGGTCTGACATATATTATCAAAAACTATTATTGAATAGGCTAAGCCTATTCAATAATAGTTTGAAATTCCCGTACAAAAGACTCCATTCTTAATATAGCCTTAACAGGCAAAATTGGCACAACGCTCCTTAATGGATAAAGCGTATCAACAATAATTTTCATCCACCATTTATATACTATCTGCAACTTGCAATAGGCCTTTCGGAAATGAAACGTATCAATCAAAAAAGGTTGAATATTTGAATGTTCTGTAATACTTCTTGCCCCATCATTAACATATTTCAACTTCAACTCATCCAAGTAATAACGATTCATCTCATAAATTAGTCCATAATAAGGATAAGTAGAATTATGCATAACCGAAGGTTTACACTTCATCGAATTATATTCACAACAATCTGTATATCGTGTATTTATTGCCAAGGCTACAGCTTCAGCTGTGTCCTTTCTATACACACACCAGTAATCAGAACTGCCTTCTTTCTCGCAAGCCAAAATTCTGGCTCTAAAATCTTCATCTGTAACCACAGAAGTTTTCACCCTATATGATTCACAAGCTTCTTGATATATGGGCAAACCTACGGATAATAGTTCTTCTGCAGAAACCCGCCTCACATCATAAGTTTTCAAACTCTTCCGTACTTGATTTCGTTTTTTGGACGATAGTTCTTCCATACCGCCAAAAGTGTCCTTTATTACAAACCAAAATGAAGTCTCTTCCTTACAATCAAAATCATAAGTATTTCGTACTAATATCCCACCATTTGACAACAAAAGACGAAGCTCGTCTTGTCTGAGTTTTTCTCCATGATGTGGAGCACGCTTGTCAACCCAAGCGTGTTTATACAGTTCAAAATTTTGTATATCAAACATAGCTCAAATAGATTTGACAAACATACTAAAAACACAAGCATTTTTTTAACATGGGAACTCCTTATTCAAAGGCTTATGCATTACTACTTTCTTTCACTTTTCCTTCCACTCTTCTATCGTACCTTCCTTCGACGAGAAGTTGACACCTATCTGATGGATACAACGTGAGTCCGTAGCGTATTCTCGGGCATACCCCTTGTCCTCTATCTGCTGCAAGGCTTCATCAGCCGAGCCGTCCAGCTTGAACTCGAATATATAGACATCATTGGGGGTTTCATAGACGCAGTCCGCCCTACCCTTGCTTGTCTCCTTCTCTCGAAAGAGCAAGTAGCAACTCAACATACGGAGTAGCAAATAGAAAGTATAGCCAAAATATCGCTCATACTCTCGCTCGTCGTTCCTGCGACGCACGCTATACGGGATGCTGGCGAGGAAAGCGGTTAGCGAATCCATGAACTCCTGTAGCTTACCTTGCTTCAACTGATGTACCGAACTGATGAGCCAGCTGGCGGAGTCCTCCTTTGTCTTCAAGTAATTGTTGGCAAGAATCGTAAGGAGTCCTTCTCTCACTTCATTGTTCGGGATGTCGAGCAAGAAGGATTCCGTGTCTTGGTCATACCCTTTAATCGTGAGATAGCCGCTTTGGTAAATCATAGGCAATGGTTTCTCCACATCAGCCTTGTAATCGTCGAACTGAGGTACGCCATAATACTTGCCCACCAACTCGTTCAAATTCTCATCGAAATGCGAAAGCAACCGAACCAAATAAGTCGGAGTGCCGCTCTTGAACCAATATCCGATGAGTTTTTTATTGGAGAATGCATTGAGCAAACTGAATGGATTGAAAATATCGACCATGTTCTCACTGAAGTGATAGCCGTCATATTTCGTTTTCAACTTTTGCAACATCTCCTCTTCCGAACAATGATATATCTGGGCTATTTCCGCTATAGGATCGGCGAAATCTCGAACCAGCTCATCCTTGGTAATACCACATATAGACTCGTAGTTTCGGCTCAAACTGATGTCATCAGGCTGATTGAACCCACTGAACATGCTGATTTGCGAGAATTTCGTTACACCGGTGAGGAACACAAAGCGAAGGTCGGCATCAGCACCCTTAAATGTTGTATAGAACGACTTCATGATGTTGCGATGCTTCTCTTCAAGCGTTATCATTTTGCCAAGATGCTCCACTTGATAGTCGAGGTCCAGCACATCCAGGATTGGCTTGTCATATTCATCGATGAGCACGACGGCGCCAAGCCCTTTCTTCTGATGAGCAGCACGAAGCACATTTTGAAAGCGCAGCCCCAAGTCATCACTGGTCTTCGCAACTTCATATTGAGTTTCCCATTCGGTGAGATTACCCGACAAGACATCCTCCAAGACACCATCATTGAGGTAGTTGCCCGTACTGAAATCTATATGGAACACAGGATATTGCTTCCACTCAGTCTCCAGTTTTTCGATGGCAAGACCTTTGAACAGTCCCTTGTTTCCACGGAAATACTGTTCCAGCGTAGATACGAGAAGACTCTTTCCGAACCGTCGAGGGCGACCCAGAAAATAAATACTCCCCTGTACTAACTGATATACCAAATCAGTCTTATCAACATAGACATAACCACCTTCGATTATTTTGTCGAATGTCTGTATTCCTATAGGATATTTCATATTGCTCACAATTCTAAATTTTGTATATCAAACATAACTATAGTCAAGTTTTTGTTTTTCCACCTTATAAAAAGGATTCAATACTAACCGAATATACTCCTCATTGTTGAATAAATATTTCTTGCGCTCACTCCATTGATTTATACGTTGCACCACAAGGTTATAGACTGTTTGCGAATCCATCTCCAACCACTTGACCAAATCTGCATTATTGTGCAAGATGAAATCAATGGTCGATAGCAACTCCAACATATAATTATAGTAACCAGAAAGGAAACTTGCAGTGTCCGTGAAAATCTTCTCATATTGTTTATTTTCATCCCTGGAGAAGAATTCTTTTACCGCATTTACAGTGTCAGGAGTTAACCAAATACAATCAAAAGGCTTTTGTTCCATCTGTCCAACTCCACTAAGATAACTTCCATTCAAATGATGTAGCACATAAATAGAACTTGCATAAGGCGAGTCCTTATGCACAAGGCCATATTTCAAGACATGCGGAATGTTGTCAATATGAAGTATTCTAAAAGCATATTGAATATGCTCATTTTTGCTACTCTTATCTTCCAAAGATAATCATTTTTATAAAAACACTGCAAAAATACGACTTTTATTTGAAACCAACAAATAAAATTTGGTCAAATCAATAAGAAGCAGTACTTTTGCAAGAAATCTTAGAATTAAACATTTATGAATAAAATAAGCATCATTATGCCATCATACAATGCTGCAAAGTTTATCGCAGCAGCAATACAGTCAGTCATAGTACAAACATACACTAATTGGGAGTTGCTCATCACAGATGATTGCTCTAAAGACAACTCTATGACTATCGCCAAAGACTTCGCGCAAACAGACCCTCGAATAAAAGTTTTTTCCACAAAGAAAAACAGCGGAGCTGCTATTACACGAAATATATCCATAAGACATGCTCAAGGCAAGTATATTGCATTCCTTGACAGTGACGACACATGGGAGCCTAACAAATTGGAGACACAGATTAAGTTTATGGAAGACAACAACATCGCTTTTTCTTTTAGCAACTATGCCATCATGAAAGAAGATGGAACAGCTTTAGAAAAGACAATTAAAGCTCCAAAAGCTATTGGCTACCATGGCTATCTAAGAAACACTATCATTGGCTGTCTCACAGTCATTATTGACAAGGAAAAAACAGGTTATTTCGAAATGCCAAACATCAAGAGTTCGCAAGACATGGCATTGTGGCTTCTCATCATGAAAAGAGGCTTTAAGGCATATGGTTTGCAAACCACACTTGCTCACTACAGATTGGTATCAACTTCAAACACTGCAAAAAAATGGAAAGCAGCCAAAGACGTTTGGAAAGTCTATAGAGAAATCGAGCACATCAACCCTCTTTATTCAGCTATATGCTTCATGGGATATGCAATAAATGCCATCATCAAACGTTTATAAATAAAAACATGGAACAATGCAATTATTTATAAAATACATTTTCGATAGAATCATGGCGTCAATAGGGCTGATAATCCTGAGTCCTGTACTGCTCATCACATGGATACTCATCCGCATCAAGATGCCTGACGGTCCAGCTATCTTCACGCAGCGAAGAGTGGGAAAAGACGGGAAATTGTTTACAATGTACAAGTTCCGCTCCATGTCTCAGCATCACGGTGGGTCCTCTGTGTCTGTAGCAGGAGAAAGCAGAATCACCCCATTGGGGGCAAAACTTAGAAGATACAAAATAGACGAACTACCAGAACTTTGGAATGTACTCATCGGAGACATGAGTTTTGTAGGACCACGACCTGATGTTCCTGGCTACGCAGACAAGTTAGAAGGCCAAGACCGTAACATTCTGAAGTTGCGTCCAGGTATCACTGGTCCTGCAAGTCTCAAGTATAGAGACGAGGAAGAACTGCTTGCCAAACAAGCCAACCCACAAGAATATAATGACAATATTATATATCCTGACAAAGTAAGAATTAATCTCTATTATCTCACACACTATAGCTTCATCATGGACATAAAAATGATTATAGCTACAGTCACAGGAAAGAGAATAATATATAACAATGAACAGATCTAAGATGAAAAGAAATAGAATTTATCTGTGCCTCGCTCACATGAGCGGTAACGAAATGAAATTTGTACAAGATGCCTTTGACACAAATTGGGTAGTTCCTCTGGGGCCGAATGTTAATGGATTCGAGGAAGACTTGGAGAAATTCGTAGGACAAAACAAAGAGGTGGTGGCACTCTGCGCTGGTACTGCAGCCGTACACCTATCTCTCATCGACTGTGGTGTGAATGCTGGCGATGAAGTAATGGTACAGTCGTTCACGTTCTGCGCTTCCAGCAACCCCATCAAATATTTAGGCGCAAGACCTGTTTTTATTGATAGCGAAAAAGATACATGGAACATGGATCCACAATTACTAGACAAGGCCATCGCAGACAGAATAGAAAAGACAGGCAAAAAGCCAAAAGCTATTATCGTAGTATATCTTTATGGCATGCCTGCCAAAATACAAGAGATTATGGAAGTTGCCAACAAATACGAAATTCCTCTCATTGAAGATGCAGCCGAAGGACTCGGTTCAAGATACAAGAATCAAGTGTGCGGTACTTTCGGAAAATATGGAGTACTAAGTTTCAATGGAAACAAAATGATTACCACAAGTGGTGGTGGTGCCTTGATTTGCCCAGACGCAGAAACACAGGCTCGTATCATGTACTACGCTACACAAGCACGTGAGTCATATCCTTACTATCAGCATGAGCACATCGGATACAACTATCGCCTAAGTAATGTATGCGCAGGAATAGGCCGGGGGCAAATGACCGTTCTCAACGAGCATATTGCCCATCACAAGCATATACACGACTTATACGAAAAGTTGTTTGCAGAAGTAGAAGGGATAACCGTACATGGCAACCCTTCGACTGACTTCGACTCTAATTATTGGCTAAACACCATTATACTTGATGAGAATCTGCATGTCAAGGGCGAAGAAAAAGCCTATGACCATGTGGTAACAGGCGCAGTGGGAGGTGCTGCGGGCGTAACCCACATAGCAAAAAATGCGCATACGTCATTGGAGCCAAATAACAACGTAGAAGCAATGCGAATTGCTCTTGACCAAGCAAGCATCGAGGCACGTCCTTTATGGAAGCCGATGCACTGCCAACCTGTTTATGCAGACTGCACATATTACACCAATGGAGTAAGCGAAAGTTTATTCCTCAAAGGCTTATGTTTGCCAAGCGGTCCATGTGTCACAGATGAAGATGTAAAATATATAGTTGACACCGTAAAAGCTAACATCATCAAATAACTCGCCCCATCATAAAAGACTGACAACATGAGGTTTCTCAATAAATTATCAAACTGGTACTTCAACAAAAAATCTTTACCCTATTGGTGCATCTTCTTCATAGATTGCATCATAGTGTTTTGTTCATATTTGTTCATTTACCAGCAAATCAACAGTGGCGCACAAGCATTAGGAATATTCGGTCAACTCTCCTTACTTTTGGCCATATTCACTCTATTCCATGCGATAGGGTTTCGGATTTTCCACACATACGATGGTATTCTTAGATACTCTTCGTTTGTAGATTTGCAACGAGTCCTATATGCTGTGATAATAGGTGCAGTTCTATCGGCACTGAGCAAGAACGCTCTGTTGGATACAAGATTATTTCCAAGGGCAGAAATCGAATACCGCAACATTTTCCTGGGGTCGCTAATATCCACTTTCATCCTTTGGGCCATCCGTATCATAGCCAAGACCGTCTTCGATGTATCTCTGGCAGATTACAACATCAAGAACGTCTATATCTACGGCGTGAGAGAGGGCGGAATCGGACTTGCCAAGCAAATCAAGAACGATAAGCCCATGAAATTCAAGCTCATGGGCTTCATTTCCGACGACCAGGAAATCAAGCACCATCACCTGATGGGTACCAAGGTTTATCCATTTGACAGGAACATCGTCAAAAACATGATTGACAATAATTCAAAAATTCTGTTGGTGTCAGCAGGTGCTATCAATCATTTTAGGGAGAACAAGGCTTTGCAGGATGAACTTCTCGCTACAGGCATACATATTTATATGCCTACAACCCAGGAATGGAATGCATCACAGCCTCCTCAAGTACAACAGCTCAAGGAAGTAAGCATAGAAGACCTTCTCCCCCGTGACGAGATTTCCATCGACATGGAGAGCGTAGGCATCATGCTACGTGATAAGCGCATCATGGTTACTGGTTCCGCAGGAAGTATCGGTAGCGAGATGGTAAGACAAATTTCCAAATACAAACCAGCTCAATTGATACTTATAGACAGTGCAGAGACCCCACAGCATGACATCCGTCTCATGATGGCTAAGCAATTTCCAAAAATCAAGGCAGAGACTATTGTCACCACTATTTGCAGTAAATCGAGAATGGAACATATCTTCAAGACTTACCGTCCTGACTACGTTTTCCACGCTGCTGCCTACAAGCATGTGCCAATGATGGAGAACAATCCTTGCGAGAGTATTCAAAACAACGTATATGGCACTAAGATCCTAGCAGACTTATCTGTAAAATATGGAGTTAAAAAGTTTGTCATGATTTCTACAGACAAGGCTGTCAATCCTACCAATGTGATGGGATGCTCGAAACGAATCTGTGAGATTTACGTGCAAAGTCTCAACAAAGCCATCAACGAAGGTATCGTTGAAGGTAAAACCCAATTCGTAACCACTCGATTCGGCAATGTCCTAGGCTCAAACGGCTCCGTCATTCCACTTTTCAAAAAGCAAATTAGAAATGGTGGTCCTGTCACCGTTACCGACCCTAACATCATCCGCTTCTTCATGCTCATTCCCGAGGCATGCGAATTAGTATTGGAGGCTGGTACCAAGGGCAAAGGCGGAGAAATATTCGTCTTCGATATGGGCAAGCCTGTCAAGATAGCCGACTTGGCCAAGAGAATGATTAATCTAAGCGGTGCAAAGAACATAGAAATCAAATATACAGGATTGAGAGCTGGAGAGAAACTCTATGAGGAAGTGTTGAACGACAAAGAATTAACCAAACCTTCCTTCAATGAGAAAATCAGAATCGCTCAAGTGAGAGAATACGCTTATACGGAAGTATGCAAGCAGATTGAAGACTTGATTGACAAGAGCAGGTCATACGACGAAATGCTTACCGTCAAGAAAATGAAGGAAATCGTACCTGAATACAAGAGTAACAACTCTATTTATGAGCAACTAGACAAATAGATGAATTGCCTTGAAAAAATGAAATAATGAGACAAGAAGCATATAAGGACAACATGAGCAAGACGGAGCAAGCTCTGAAACGCTCCGTCGATTTCATCATAGCCTCATGTTGCCTTCTGGTATTCTCTCCCTTGGCCTTGGCTTGTGCCATTGCCATCCGACAAGAAGATGGTCTCCCCGTCATCTACCGACAGGAGCGCATTGGGCTTCATGGCAAGCCTTTCTATATATACAAGTTTCGGTCGATGAAGATTGACGCCGAAAAGGATGGCCCCGACTTGCTGGAAGTGAAAGGAGACCCAAGACTTACGAAAGTGGGACGATTCCTCAGGGCTCATCACCTCGATGAACTTCCTCAGTTATGGAATGTGCTAAAGGGAGATATGGCTTTCATCGGTCCAAGACCAGAGAGGAAGTTCTATATCGACCAGATCATGGAGCATGACGCACGATACCAATATCTTTATCAGATAAGACCAGGGGTTACTTCGTATGCTACCTTATATAATGGCTATACTGATACGATGGAAAAGATGTTGCGCCGTCTGGAACTCGACCTTTACTACCTGGAGCATAGGTCGTGGTGGTTTGATGCCAAGATATTGACGAAGACTTTCTGCAATATTGTTTTTGGAAAGAAGTTCTGAGGAAAACTAAACTATCGAATAGGAGGCAAACGACAATTGTAGGGTATATTTGCCTCCTCTACTCCAATGCATAGATTTCGCTGGGGGTCTTGCGCTTGAGTACTTCGAGCACGAAATCCTTGCCTGCCACAATGCCATAACTGCGAAGTATCTGCTCTATCGTCTTGCGGGCAAGCTCGGGATGATTGTTCTCTTCGCTAAGATGGCAGAGCCAAACATGCCGTAGCGCATCGGTGGCATTTTCAGCCAAGGCCTTGCCACAGGAAGAGTTGCTCAGATGGCCACTGGGACTGAGGATACGCTCCTTGAGATACTGGGGATAAGATCCCTGCATGAGCATCTCCTCGTCGTGGTTAGCCTCCAAGACCAGATAATTGGCACGACCAATGAAACCTTTCATCTCATCGGTGACAATCCCCGCATCCGTGATGAGACAGAAGGTCACACCGCTACACTCCACCTGATAGCCCACATTGTCGGTACTATCGTGCGGAACACCAAAAGGAGTGATACGAAACTCGCCCAAAACAAACGGAATGCCTTTCTCCACAAAATGCACATTGGCTCCATTGATTTTCTTGCGGACACAATAATTGCTCTCGATACCGCTATGTACCTTGCGAGTTGTATAGACTGGCAAATGATAATCGTTGCTCAGACTTCCCACCGACTTGACGTGGTCGGCATGGTCGTGGGTAACGAGAATATTGTGCACATCCTCGAAACGCAATCCATAATTATTAAATTGCTTCTTCAGCGTTCTTATCCCAACTCCCACATCTATTAATAGTGAATCCGTATCGGTAAAAAGATAGTAGCAATTGCCGCTACTTCCGCTACCGAAGGAAATGAATCTTAGCATCTTAATTTTTATTTTCATGCAAAGTTAGCTAAAAAGATTCTAATTACAAAGTTTTTTCTTACCTTTGTGGTGTTTTTAAGCTAATTTAAAAAGATACTGACATGAGAGGAAGAAGAAAATTTTGCCTTCGATTCATCCTACTGGCAACCGTTCCTGCCCTAATGATGGTTACAGAATCTTCTTGCAGGCATGGGGCTGGAAGCGCGGAACAGCTACGCGAGGAGGCAGACTCCTTTGCCACAAACTACTACAACTGGCATTTCAAGAAAGCACTGAGTTACTGCACGCCCGAATCTGAGAAATGGCTTAGATTCGCAGCCAGCAACGTGCACAAGGCGGATGTGGACTTGCTACGTGCCAAAAATGAAGATGCCAAGATAGAACTGGGCGACATAAGCTGGCAAGACAATGATACGCTTGCCACGATAGAAATTAAGGTTTCCGACTTCCTGCAGATGGATAGCATAGGGAAGGCTGCCCATCTGATTCCAGAAGCCCGCTTCCACCTCTCCATGGTAATGAGAAACGGGAAATGGATGGTTAAAATGGGAGGCCCACTGCGAAGTGAAAAGCAAAGTCGCGACTGAGTCGTGGATGGAAGATTGCCCAATGCTCCCGTTCGGTCTCGTAGGCTGGATTGATGGCTTTCATTCCCATGTCAAAGCGCAGGATGAAGTAGTCGAAGTTAAGGCGGATTCCCAATCCATATGCCACAGCTATCTGCTTGTAGAACTCATCCAATCGGAACTGTCCGCCGGGTTGCTCTTCGTAAGAGCGAAGGGTCCAAATATTGCCGGCATCCACAAAGAGTGCTCCTTGTAATTTCCAAAACAATGACGTGCGGTATTCTGCATTCAGGTCGAGCTTCAGGTCGCCTGTCTGGTTAATGAAATCGATACGCCCGTCGGTGCCTCTGAACCTTCCTGGTCCCAATTCTCTCACTCCCCATCCTCGTACGGAGTTGGCTCCCCCCGAGAAATATCGTTTTTCGAAAGGCAACACGAGGCTGTTGCCATAGGGATAGGCTATTCCAAAACCTGTATGCAGTGCCAGGGCGTTGCGCTGGTCGAACTGCACCAGATGGGTATAGTCGAAATCAAACTTGGCGTACTGCGCATAGGCTATATTGAACAAGGTGTACTGCCCCTCGTCATTCTTCTTCAATCTGAAAGCTTTGGCCGCTCCATTGAGTAGGTTACCGGCAGTCTCGATATTTGCCCTCACGGCATCTACCCCATCGTTATAAGTGATTCCGAAGCCTATCTTCATGATGAAAAGATCCTCATAGTTGTAACGCAAGATGGCATTACGGTTGTCCACGTCGTCGAGATAGTCTTTCTTAAAGGTGGCGGAAATCCAAGGCATGTACACATAGTTGAGGTCGAGCAAGTCGATACGCCAATTGAGATGATGCTTGGGTTCTGCCCATCGATAACGCCATGCCGTGGAAAACACCCTGCGATAGAACTCGGGGCGGTTCTGCATGTTCCAACTTACCGACAGCTCTGAACTTGCCGTCTGCCTCCTGCGGAAGCTCTTCGACAGAAACGGAGCCAAGAACCGAGGAAACATCAACTTGGCTTCCGCTGAGTATTCTGTGTAGTTCTGGTCGTTGTAACCTTCCAGCCCCTTGATGGCCTCGTAGGCTCCACGCAGCTCTATGCTGAGTTGCTCGCTTCCCCGGAACAGGTTGCGGTTGGTATAGGTGAGCGAGGCTGCCGCGCCAAGGTTGCCCGCCGTATTGGTGCCCTCGGGCTGGAACGACAGGGTATGGGGTTTGTTGATACTTATCTGAATGTTGCAATCCAACAAGTTGGTGTCAGGGACTTCCACAAAGCGTATGCTCGTGTACTTCACAGCCTGCAACCTGGCAAAGTTGTTGTAGGTTCGCTGCAAGTCCGACGCACTATAGGGCTGCCCTTCCTTCACGGCCGTGGCGTTGAGCAACACCTGCTGGCGCAGATGGATGGGCAGACTGTCGTTGCCCAGAAAGTTGACCTGACGAATCCAGTAGCGTGGGTGGTCGGTGGCAGGTTGGTTGTTGCTTGCCTTGTACTTCAATAGGTGAAGTCGTAAGTCGATGTTCTTATCGCCTGCTATGGTGTCGGCCTCATACTGGATAAAGTCTTTGTTAAAACGAAAATATCCACTGTCTGCCAAAAGTTTTGCTATGCGTTTGCGCTCGGCATCGAGAGTCTCCACGCTGAAACGCATGCCTGGTTTCAGCAGCCTCTGATTCCCATCGCCCAGACTCAGTATCTTGCGTACCTCGTCGTCGTTAACTTCGTAGACCACCTTGCCTATCTTGAAAGGCTCACCAGGATGCAACAGATACTGCGCATCGAGTTTCTTTCCCTTCGTGGTGGTATAGAGTGAGACTCCCGCCTGCAGGAATCCTTGGTTCTGCATAGCCACCTTCAGGTCTTGGCACGACAAACGCGCCTGCAGCGTGTCGAAGACAACGGGCTTGCGACTGAAAGGATTTCTAAAGAGCGAAAAAAGCTTAGGGGCTTCCTTCTGACGGATATAAGGCTTGAGCGACGAAGCATCGTAAGTCTTATCGTCGCTCTTCACATCCACCTTGTCGAGAATGTATTCGCCTTCGGGAACATGCTTGCCAACAGAGCACGCGCCCAAAATCATGGGGATAAACAGTATGGATATTCTATATAGTTTCAACTTCTTCTTTTTTATTGCCTCTTATTTGGTGATACGGAACCAGTCCACGTCTATCCATCCACGGTTGGTCTTGCCTTCTGGCTCCTTGGCCATAAGTCCTACCTTGGCACCAATCCACTTGCCTTCTTTCATCTTGAACTCGTCGCCCACTTTCTTGAATGACTTGCCGTCCTTGGAGAAGTAGAACTGCATTTTGCCCTCACGTACCACCATCCGCATATACGCCTGCTCGTGAATGGCTGGCTGATAGTCGGTCTTATCCACCAAGGTTGGTTTCAGTGTGCTGAGCACATTCACTGTCTCAGCCCCTCCCTTGTCGGCGCTCTTGCAGGTTATCTGCTGCAACTGGAATTCATCGCCCACTCGCTTTACCACCAATGCCGTATAGTCGAGTCCCATCATGATGATGCCGCCCATCTGGTTCTGGTCCTTGGCTGTGAGCTGTAGTTTGGCTGTTGCCGTGAAGTTGTCGGCAGGTGTCTTCTGCAACAAGAGGTTGGGAGTATGCCAAATGGTGCCGTCGTTCTTGTCGGTATAGATGCGCATCACGCCCATCGAGGTGGGCATTCCGTACCATTGCTGGTAGTTGGCGTGCCATTGCCATTGCAGCCCCAACTTGGTGTCGTTGAATTCGTCGCTTTCCTCGGGGTTTACGTTCACATGAACGGAAGCCTTGGGCATTTTATAAGTTTCGTAAGGTTCGCCGCAATAACCCTTGGCAGGCACCTTGCCCATGACAGGCCAGTTGTTCTTCCAGGTGACGGGCTGCAAGTGCACCACACGTCCATAGGCTTCCTTGTCTTGAAAATGCAAGAACCAATCCTCGCCATATTGGGTATGAACCCACCCACCTTGGTGAGGCCCATTTATCTTGCTCTTGCCTTGAGCCAGCACCATTTTTGCCTCGTAAGGACCAAAAGGCGACCTGGATCGCATCGCCATCTGGTGGCCTGTAGGCACGCCTCCGGCAGGGAACATAATCCAATACCAACCATTGCGCTTATAAAACTTTGGTCCTTCGCAAGTGCGGTTCTCCGTTCCGTTGCCGTCAAACACAATCACAGGGTCGCCTATGGCTTTCGTTCCTTCTGCATTCAGCTCTCGAACTGTGATGACAGAAGCAAAACGATTGCGAGAGTTGGCCCATCCATTCACCAAGTACACTCGTCCATCCTCGTCCCACAAGGGAGAGGTGTCAATCATTCCCTTTCCAGGAATCACACACACAGGGTCGTCCCACTTGCCTGCAGGATTCTTAGTCTTCACCATAAACACGCCATAGTCTGGGTCGCCCCAATAAATATAGAACTCGCCATTATGATAGCTGATGCAAGGAGCCCATACACCATTACCGTGAGATGGTTTATTAAACTCGCTCTCTGGCTGCAACTTGGTGACAGCATGACCTATCAACTCCCAGTTGACCAAATCCTTGCTGTGAAGGATAGGCAGACCGGGAATACAGTTGAAACTGCTTGCCGTGAGATAATAATCATCTCCCACAGCCACCACATCAGGGTCGCTATAGTCGGCATTGATAACAGGATTGGTATAAGTTCCGTTGCCATTGTCAGGATTCCAAACCTGAGATACATAAGGCTTGGCTGTCTGGGCAAAGGCTCCTAAGGATGCCATTGCAAAAAATAGTACGATTAGCTTTTTCTTCATAGGTTTATAAAATAATTTGACTTGTTAAAGAATTTGTTTGTCTAAATAATTGATTTAGTATTTTGCTCTATTTTTCTGATTATCAAGCGATAGCGATTTCCACAAAAAAGCACCTGCATCATACGCAAAGGTTGCTCTCCATGACCACACAGAGCCAAAGCCACATGCCCCATCGTGCGACGGAGATTCAGTTCGATACAAGGGTTCACAAAAACATCCTTGCTACCAGGCTGTTTGGCACACACCATCATGTCGACTCCAAACGGACCATTGTAAACTCCTCTCAGGGCAGGCTGCATTACCTTTTTTACATGTTCGCTGACAGCCACCAATTGCTCGTGGCTGACAACCCCTCGCAACATTTCTTCCTTCTCTTCTTCCGATGCCAACACGTTGCCCACATAGGCATTTTTCATGACCTGAAAAAGCGACAGTCCACGATACACAATCTGCCCGTCGACAGCCTCAAACTCCATGCCGAAATCTTTCACCTTATTATAATAGGGTTCAACAGTCACTCCACCCTGCTTCTCCATAATGTGTTCAGCCCAGCGCGAGAAGCCTGGGGCTTGCAGTGTCTGGGCTGTAAGATAACGCACACCCCTGCCACTGCTACTCCAAGGAGCCTTTACCACAACCCGGCGCATATCCTGCGCCAAAAGCTGCAACTCATGCAGACTGGTCACATACTTCACACCGTTCTGCAGATGAGTGGCTGCCCATTGGCGCGAGCTCAGCGCTCTTATATTTTGCATGGTTTCATCGGTGGGAAGCATGATGTCGGGGCAACCAATCCTGCGCAGCTCCTCCTTGAGCGAAAGATTCCACCCCCAAGGATGAATGCTATCTACCAACATCGTGTCGGCAAAAATCTTCTGCAACTGCAACTTAGTGACAAACTCTACCCTCTCATGGTTCTCATAACCGCAGAGATGGCGCATCTTGTCGCGTGCGCTGTCTATGTCGTCCACCAACACCAAATCTCCATCGTCAGCCCATAAGGATGGAATGAAAGACAAGTCGCCCCGAAGAAGGCGACCGGCATGTGGTGCGGTAAATATCTTTTGATTGGCAGCCAACGCCAAATCGTGGTCAGGATTGAAAATGTGCAACTTCATGAGTGCAAAGTTACTAAAATCTCGCCATATTTCATCTTCTTTTACTTAGATTAGTGCTAAATAATGAAAAAAAAGTTGTTTTTTGCTATCTTGAGTTTGCAATTTAGAAAATAAATATTATCTTTGCACTATTAAAAACAATACGAAAGAACTAAACTCATGGAAGAGGCTTTCTTCAGAACACATCGATATCTGGTCGAGCACATCAATGCTCCAGTTCGTCGCATTCTCATGGATGAGATAGATTGGAACGACCGTATGATAGGTATCAAGGGCACACGAGGTGTCGGAAAGACCACATTTCTTTTGCAATATGCAAAGGAAATGTTTGGTGCCAACGACCGCAAATGCCTTTTCGTGAATATGAATAATTTTTACTTCCAGGGGCAGGGTATTGCCGACTTCGCAGGCGACTTCGTAAGACAAGGCGGACGGACGCTTCTCATTGACCAAGTATTCAAGCAGCCCAACTGGAGCAAGGAACTTCGCCGGTGCTACGATCTCTATCCAGAACTAAAGATCGTTTTTACAGGATCGAGCGTGATGCGGCTAAAAGAGGAGAATCCGGAGCTCAACGGCATTGTGAAAAGCTATAACCTACGAGGCTTTTCCTTGCGTGAGTATATCAATCTGCAGACTAACAACAACTTCCAACCCTACGAGTTGGAGGACATTCTGCAGAACCACGAGCATATCATCAAGCGGATTTTGCCCAAGGTGAGTCCGATGAAGTATTTTAAGGACTATTTGCACCACGGTTTTTACCCATTCTTTCTGGAGCAGCGAAACTTTACCGAGAATCTGCTCAAAACCATGAACATGATGACCGAGGTCGACATCCTGCTCATCAAGCAGATAGAGTTGAAGTATCTCACAAAGATAAAGCGTCTCTTCTATCAGCTGGCCGTCGAGGGAGCAAAGGCACCAAATGTCAGTCAACTGGCGGAAGGCATAGAGACAAGCCGCGCCACGGTAATGAACTACATCAAGTATCTCGCTGATGCCCGGCTCATCAATATGATTTACCCTGGCAACCAGGAGTTTCCAAAGAAGCCTTCCAAAGTGATGATGCACAACCCCAACTTGATGTACGCCATCTTCCCACTGCAGATAAACGAGCAGGAAGTAATGGAAACATTCTTTGTGAACTCGCTTTGGAAAGATCATAAGGTGCATCAGGGCGGCCACGACCACTTCTACACTGTGGATGGCAACAAAAAGTTCCGCATCTGCGATGCCCAGGCCACAAACAAATTAAGGTACAATCCCGACACCATCTACGCCCGGTACAATACCGAAGTGGGCAAAGACAACAGAATACCTCTTTGGCTCTTGGGATTCCTTTATTAAACGAAAAGCGAAGTTTCCTACGCCTCTTAAAAGCAAATGGAAAAAACACTCGATTTACCTAAAAGGTCTAAGCGGGTTGGCTCGATGCCCCAAGGGAATTCTCGCAGAAAAAAGACAAAATAATAAGGACAAAAAACAAGTATACAAAACATTTTTAATATTTTATCTAAAAGTAAAATGGCTAAAGAAAAAAAATTTATCACTTGTGATGGTAACACAGCTGCCGCTCATGTAAGCTACATGTTTACAGAGGTTGCTGCCATCTACCCTATTACTCCATCATCACCAATGGCGGAGCATGTAGATGAATGGGCTGCCAAGGGGCGTAAGAACCTTTTCGGCCAGAAAGTTTCTATCCAGGAAATGGAGTCTGAGGGCGGTGCAGCTGGTGCTGTTCACGGTTCTCTCCAGGCTGGTGCCTTGACTTCAACTTACACTGCATCCCAGGGCTTGTTGTTGATGATTCCTAACATGTACAAAATCGCTGGTGAGTTGCTCCCTTGCGTGTTCAACGTATCAGCCCGTACATTGGCTTCTCATTCACTTTGTATCTTCGGCGACCATCAGGACGTAATGGCTTGCCGCCAGACAGGTTTCGCTATGTTCTGCTCTGGTTCTGTACAGGAGGTTATGGATCTCTCTGCAGTTCCTCACTTGGCAACATTGGAGACTTCTGTTCCTTTCATCAACTTCTTCGATGGTTTCCGTACCTCTCACGAATATCATAAGATCGAGGAGATGGATATGGAAGACATCCGTCCACTCGTTAATCCTGAGTACATCAAGAAGTTCCGCGACCGCGCCTTGACTCCAGAGCGCCCTGTAACTCGTGGTACTGCCGAGAACCCAGAGACCTTCTTCACACACCGTGAGGCTTGCAACGAATACTACGACAAGATTCCTGAGGTGGTAGAGAAGTACTGCCAGGAAATGACCAAGATCACGGGTCGTGAGTATCATCTCTTCAACTACTATGGCGCCGATGATGCCGAAAACGTCATCATCTTGATGGGTTCTGCACAGGAGGCTGCTCGTGAGGCCATCGACTACTTGAACAAGCATGGCAAGAAGGTGGGTATGGTTTCCGTACACCTCTTCCGTCCATTCTCTGTAGATTTCTTGAAGAAGACTCTTCCTGCTACTGTTAAGCGCATCGCTGTGCTCGACCGTACCAAGGAGCCTGGCGCAGAGGGCGAGCCTTTGTACCTCGACGTGAAGTCTGCTCTCTACGACGACGAGCGCAAGCCATTGATCGTAGGCGGTCGTTATGGCCTCGGATCTTCAGACACAACTCCAGCTAAGATTATTGCTGTGTTCAAGAACCTTGAGTTACCACAGCCTAAGAACCACTTCACAGTGGGTATCGTAGATGACGTTACATTCACTTCTCTCCCAGAGGAAGAGGAAATCCCAATGGGTGGCGACGACTTGTTCGAGGCTAAGTTCTATGGCTTGGGTGCCGATGGTACCGTAGGTGCCAACAAGAACTCAGTTCAGATTATCGGTAACAACACCGACAAGTATTGCCAGGCATACTTCTCTTACGACTCCAAGAAGTCTGGTGGTTTCACCTGCTCTCACTTGCGTTTCGGCGACAGCCCTATCCACAGCGCATACCAGGTAAATACTCCAAACTTCGTAGCTTGCCACGTACAAGCTTACCTCCACATGTATGATGTAACTCGTGGTCTCCGTAAGAACGGTACGTTCTTGTTGAACACCAT
Organism: Candidatus Segatella mututuai; assembly: GCA_002439605.1. Taxonomy (GTDB): domain Bacteria; phylum Bacteroidota; class Bacteroidia; order Bacteroidales; family Bacteroidaceae; genus Prevotella; species Prevotella mututuai. The sequence continues at coordinate 23,999 of DJOI01000055.1, forward strand.
CTTCGACGGCGAGGAGCTCGTAAACTTCATCCCTAACAAGGTAAAGCGTTACTTCGCTCAGAACAACATCAAGGTATATTACATCAACGCTACCAAGATTGCCCAGGAGATTGGTTTGGGCAACCGCACCAACACCATCCTCCAGTCTGCATTCTTCCGCATCACAGAGGTGATTCCTTTGGATCTCGCCGTAGAGCAGATGAAGGCATTCATCGTGAAGTCTTACTCTAAGAAGGGTCAGGATGTCGTTGACAAGAACTTCGCTGCCGTAGACCGTGGTGGTGAGTACAAGGAGTTAGCTGTAGATCCAGCATGGGCTAACCTCGCTGACGAGGCTCAGAAGGAAGACGACGCTCCAGCATTCGTAAAGGAACTTGTTCGTCCTATCAACGCTCAGGCAGGAGACCTCTTGAAGGTATCCGACTTCGTTAAGCACGACACAGTGGATGGTACATGGCAGAATGGCACAGCTGCGTTCGAGAAGCGCGGTGTAGAGGCTTTTGTTCCAGTATGGAATCCAGAGAACTGTATCCAGTGTAACAAATGTTCCTTCGCTTGTCCTCACGCAGCCATCCGTCCATTCGTATTGACCGATGAAGAGCTCGCTGGCATCAGCGACTTGCAGACTGTTGAGATGAAGGCACCTAAGGCTATGGCTGGCATGCATTTCCGCATTGAGACTTCAGTTCTCGACTGCCTTGGTTGTGGCAACTGTGCTGACGTCTGCCCAGGTAAGAAGGGTGAGAAGGCATTGACCATGGTTCCATTCAACATCGATGCCGAGGACATGCAGAAAGAGGCCAAGAACTGGGAATACCTCGTACACCATGTAACTTCCAAGCAGAATCTCGTCGACATCAAGCAGAGTCCTAAGAACTCTCAGTTCGCTCAGCCATTGTTCGAGTTCTCTGGTGCTTGCTCTGGTTGTGGTGAGACTCCATACGTTAAGTTGATTTCCCAGCTCTTTGGTGACCGTGAGATGATCGCCAACGCTACGGGTTGCTCTTCTATCTACTCAGCTTCTATCCCAGCTACTCCATATACCAAGAACGCCAAGGGTCAGGGTCCTGCATTCGACAACTCCTTGTTCGAGGACTTCTGCGAGTTCGGCCTCGGTATGGTATTGGGCAACAAGAAGATGAAGGAGCGCATCGTTCACTTGCTCGAAGAGGGCAAGGCTCAGGAGCACATCCCAGCAGAGTTTGTTGCAGCAGCCGACAAGTGGATTGCCAACAAGGATGACGCTGACGGCTCCAAGGAGGCAGCAGAAGAGTTGAAGCCTATCATCGCAGCTGGCGCTGAGAAGGGTTGCCCAATCTGCAAGGAACTCCAGACATTGGAGCACTACCTCGTTAAGCGTTCACAGTGGATCATCGGTGGTGATGGTGCATCTTACGACATTGGCTACGGCGGTCTCGACCACGTATTGTCAACAGGCGAGGACATCAACATCTTGGTACTTGATACCGAGGTTTACTCCAACACCGGTGGTCAGTCTTCCAAGGCTACTCCTCTGGGGGCCATCGCACAGTTCGCCGCACAGGGCAAGCGTATCCGCAAGAAGGACCTCGGCTTGATGCAGACCACATATGGCTACATCTACGTAGCTCAGGTAGCCATGGGTGCTGATAATGCTCAGACCTTGAAGGCCATCCGTGAGGCAGAGGCTTATCCAGGGCCATCACTCATCATCGCTTACGCACCATGTATCAACCACGGTTTGAAGCGCAAGGGTGGCATGGGTCGTTCTCAGCACGAGGAAGCTTTGGCTGTAGAGTGTGGTTACTGGCACTTGTGGCGTTACAACCCACAGTTGGCTAACGAGGGCAAGAACCCATTCTCTCTCGACTCAAAGGCTCCTAAGTGGGAGAACTTCCGCGACTTCTTGCTCGGCGAGGTTCGTTACCTCTCTGTACAAAAGGCTTATCCTAAGGAGGCTGACGAGCTCTTCACAGAGGCAGAGAAGATGGCTAAGCTCCGCTACCAGACTTACGTTCGTAAGAGCCAGGAAGACTGGAGCGAGCAGATTTAATCTGATTCTAAGAAATATCAGTAACTATATGCAAGCTGGGAGGATTTTTCCTCCCGGCTTTTTTTTGTGCGTCCCCACATGATTTTAATTTTCAGAAGAACTTCTTCTTGTTTTCTTCCCCTACATACACGTATTTTTACACTAATCCTTGCTTTCCATGCCCGAACTTCAAGAAGCAGCCAATAACGATGAAAAGAAAGGAAAAATGATGGAGAAGCCCCCAATATTTATATTTTCGTCCTGTATTTGCCTGTTTCACAAGAAAAAATCGTACCTTTGCACAATCAAGACAGACAAGAAGCTATATATGAGCAATAAAAATACAGCAACACAAAGACATTATTACAAGAATTTATTAAGCATAGGCATTCCCATTGTCATCGGGCAGTTGGGAACCATCGTCTTGGGCTTTGCCGACACTATCATGATAGGTCACCACAGCACAGAAGAACTGGCTGCGGCAGGACTTGTCAACAATATCTATGCCCTCGTGTTCATCATGTACATGGGCTTCACCTATGGACTTACTCCCATCATCGGGCGGCTCTACGGCGAAGGGCGCATCGACAGCATCGGGCAGAAGGTCCGTAACTCTCTCTTTGCCAACATGCTAACGGGAACACTCCTCTCCATAGGACTCGTCGTGCTCTATCTCAACCTCTCGCACATTGGGCAGCCCGAAGAGCTGCTCTCACTCATACACCCCTACTTCATCGTCAACCTCATCTCGGTACTCTTCATGGGGGTGTTCTACACCATGAAGCAGTTTCTTGATGGCATTGCCGAGACTCGTGTGGCGATGTGGGTGATGATAGCTGGCAACGTGGTCAACATCATCGGCAACTGGCTGCTCATCTATGGTGTGGCAGGATTCCCCGAGCTGGGACTGCTCGGAGCCGGCATCTCCACCTTGCTGAGCCGTGTGCTCATGGCGATGGCCATGGTGACTATCGTCGTCTGCAGAAAGAAATTCACCCAGTATCGACATGACATTATTCATAGCAACATCAACAAGATCGACTTCCGCGAGATGAACCGCTTAGGATGGCCTGTGGCCTTGCAGTTAGGCATGGAGTCATCGGCTTTCACTCTGAGCTGCGTCATGGTGGGATGGCTCGGCACAATACCTTTGGCTGCCCACCAGGTGATGATAACGCTCTCCCAGCTCTTCTACCTCGTACTCTCGGGCATGGCAGCAGCGATGGCCATCCGTGTGAGCCACTTCGTAGGGCAGAAAGACTATCAGGCGGTTCGCCACAACGCCTACAACGGCTGGCGCCTCAACTTGATGTTTTCCTTCTGTATGGGTCTGCCCGTGTTGCTTCTTCGCCACCAGATTGGCGGATGGTTCAACGACAACGTGGAGGTACAGCAGTACGTGGCGCAGCTCATCATCCTAATGATGGTCTATCAGTTCGGCGACGGGCTGCAGTACAGTTTCGCCAACGCCCTCCGAGGCATCGCCTGCGTTCGTCCGATGGTGCTCTATGCCTTCATCGCCTACTTCGTCATCTCTCTGCCCATGGGCTACACCCTTGGCTTCCCTCTCGGCATGGGCATCTTGGGCATTTGGATAGCGTTTCCTTTCGGGCTCACCATCGCCGGCACCCTCTATTGGCACCGCTTCGAGAAAGAACTCAGGAGAATGGAAGAGAAAAGAATGGAGGGTAAAAAAACTACGATTGCTTACCGACGATAACCTCCATCAGCACAAAGGTGACGAAGCCAAGGAGAAGGGCATAGGTGGCTTGCTTCTGGAAACCATGGGTATGGGTTTCCGGAATCATCTCATCGCTCGTCACATAAAGCATGGATCCACCAGCAAATCCTAACATCACAGGGAGAAAAGAGGCGGAGGCGGAACCTACCCCGAAACCCAACAGAATGCCCACCACCTCGAGCAAGGCGATGAAGATGGAGATGAAGAATGTGCGGGCTGTGGAAACACCAGCCATCATCAGGGGGGCGATAATCACCATGCCTTCGGGGATGTTCTGCAGGGCAATGCCAAAGGATACTCCCCATTCTGTTGCCCCGTCAACCGAACAGACACTTACACCAGCAGCCATTCCTTCGGGAAGCTTGTGCAAGGCTATTGCCATCACGAAAAGCATCACGTGGCTGATTCTCGCATTATTGCGGTGCACCTCTGGGTCAAGTCCTGTGATATGATGAAGATGAGGAGTCACCAAGTCGAGCACATTCAAGAACAAGGCACCCCCCATCACACCGACAACCACGAGCCACCAAAGCTCGGTCTGTTCAAAAGCCGGCACTATCAACCCCAAGGTAGAAGCCGCCAGCATGATACCAGCACAATACCCCAATACCGCATCGTTCCATTTATGGGGCAGCTCCTTGACGAAAAACCCTAAAATGGCGCCCATGACAGTCGCTCCACAAAGTCCCGCAGCACTAATCAATACGGTTATCATAATCAATGAAAATTCAAATATAAAAGCATGGACAACTCTCACAGCCATCCATGCCCATATGCCTCGTATATATAATCTATTCTAACCAGATGTGTTTCTTTATGAAAGAAATAGATTAACAATCTATCACAACGACTTCTATATCAACTTCTTATAACCATATACCGCACGATTACCCAATTGTTCTTCGATGCGGATAAGCTGGTTGTACTTCGCCATGCGGTCAGTGCGACTCATAGATCCAGTCTTAATCTGCCCCGAATTTGTGGCCACAGCGATATCAGCAATCGTAGTGTCCTCGGTTTCACCCGAGCGATGAGAAGTAACCGTAGTGTAACCATGACGATGAGCCATTTCGATAGCGTCCAAGGTCTCGGTAAGAGAGCCTATCTGGTTTACTTTGATGAGAATAGAGTTAGCGGCACCCATCTTGATTCCCTTTTCCAAAAACTTGACGTTGGTAACAAAGAGGTCGTCACCCACCAACTGGCAACGGTCGCCAATGGCTGCGGTCAACTTCACCCAGTTTTCCCAGTCGTTCTCGTCGAGACCATCCTCGATAGAGTCGATAGGATACTTCGTAATCAACTCCTCTAAGAATTTTATCTGTTCCTCGGCTGCCAGCTTCTTGCCATTAGGATCTTTCTTCTTGCCATCCTTCAACTGGCGATAATCATAGTACCACTCGCCATTCTCCTGCACGGCAAACTCGCTGGCAGCACAGTCCATGGCTATATTCACGTCCTTGCCTGGCTCGTAACCAGCATCCTTGATGGCCTGACAGATGCAGTCGAGCGCATCCTCGATGCCATCGAGCGCAGGAGCGAAACCTCCCTCGTCGCCCACGGCGGTAGAAAGTCCACGGCTCTTCAGAAGCTTGGCTAAGGCATGGAACACCTCGGCTCCCATACGGATGGACTCCTTCTCGGAAGAAGCTCCCACGGGGCGAATCATGAATTCCTGAAAAGCGATAGGCGCATCAGAGTGTGCTCCACCATTGATAATGTTCATCATTGGAACAGGAAGGGTGTAGGTGTTGCAACCACCGATGTAGCGATACAAAGGAATATGGAGGTATTCTGCCGCGGCATGAGCTACTGCCAAGGAAACACCCAAAATGGCATTTGCACCCAAGTTTGACTTGGTCTTCGTGCCGTCCATCTCCAACATTTTATAGTCGATGGCACGCTGTTCCAAGACCGAGCAACCTGCCAAGGCTGGAGCTATCACCATATTCACATTCTCCACAGCTTTCAATACACCCTTACCGCCATAGCGGTTCTTGTCACCATCGCGAAGCTCCAAAGCCTCGTTCTCGCCCGTCGACGCACCAGAAGGAACCGATGCACGCCCCACAATGCCCGACTTCAAAGACACTTCGACCTCTACTGTAGGGTTGCCACGAGAATCTAAGATTTCTCTTGCATGCACTTTTTCAATAATCATAACTCTTACAACATTTTAATTATATAAAACATATTAAAACCGCACGAAAACACGATGCAAATCGCAGCCATACGATTTCTTTTCCAAGTGCAAAAGTAGATATTATCCGTCAAATCTCCAAATTTCGCACGTCCCCAAATATTGGTATTCCACGAAATACCTAACTATAGGTACAAGAAAAAGGAGCATGGGGGAAGGGAATCTTTAACTCCCGTAGCTCCTTTTATTCCCTTAACTTAGCTCCTTACTTCAGCGTGAACTTGTGCGAATGCAGCATCTCTTTGGGATCGAGCACCTTGTCGAGTTCCTCCTTGCTCATGATACCCTGCTCTATCACGATGTCGTAGACGGAGCGTCCCGTAGCATGAGCTTCCTTTGCCACTTTGCTACTCTTCTTGTAGCCGATGATGGGATTGAGAGCAGTCACGATGCCGATGCTGTGCTTCACCATTTCGTAGCAACGCTCCTTGTTCACGGTGATGCCAGCGACGCATTCGGAGGTAAGCGTTTCGATGGCATTCTTCATCCACGTCAAGCTCTCGAAGAGGCTCTCCGTGATGATAGGTTCCATCACGTTCAACTCCAACTGGCCTGCCTCCGCGGCGAAGCTCACAGTGGTGTCGTTGCCGATTACTTTGAAGCAAACCTGGTTGGTCACCTCGGGGATGACAGGGTTCACCTTGCCTGGCATGATGGAAGATCCCGGAGCCTTGGGAGGCAGATTGATCTCGTTGAGGCCACAGCGAGGCCCCGAAGCCATGAGTCGCATGTCGTTGCATATCTTCGACAGCTTCACAGCCAGACGTTTCAGTGCTGAGGAATAACTCACATAGGCACCCGTGTCGGGAGTAGCCTCCACGAGGTCGGTAGCCGTCACAAAATTCTCGCCCGTCAGCTTGCTCAGATTAACGGCGCAGAGTTTGGCGAAGCCTGGCACGGCGTTCAGCCCCGTGCCGATAGCCGTACCACCCATGTTGATTTCGTGCAGCAACTTCACATTGCGCTCCAGATTGAGGATTTCCTCCTCAAGGTTGTTGGCGTAGGCGTTAAACTCCTGCCCAAACGACATGGGCACGGCATCCTGCAACTGTGTGCGCCCCATCTTGATGGCATCGGCATACTCGTCGGCCTTGTGGCGGAAGGCACTTATCAAGCCCGTAAGCGCACCCACGAGGTGAGTGTTCATACGGATGAGAGCCAGTCGGATGCTGGTGGGATAAACGTCGTTGGTGCTCTGTCCACAGTTGCAATGGTCGTTGGGTGAGCAGTACTGATATTCTCCCTTCTCGTGACCCATAATTTCGAGCGCGCGGTTAGCGATTACCTCGTTGGCATTCATGTTGACCGATGTGCCTGCCCCGCCCTGCACCATGTCTATGGGAAAATTGTCGTGCCACTTGCCATCTATGATTTCACGGCAAGCCTGTGCTATGGCCCCGGAGATCTCGTCGCTGATGACCCCCAAGGAGTGGTTGGCCTCGATGGCAGCCAACTTCACGAAAGCGATGGCGATGATGAAGTCGGGATTGTCGCGCATGGTCTTGCGCGAGATGTGATAGTTGTCAATGCCGCGCTGTGTCTGCACACCATAAAGTGCGTCGACCGGAACCTTGAGCTCGCCCAAGAGGTCGGACTCTACTCTGTATTTCTTTTCTTCAGTCATAATGTTAAAATGTTAAGCGTTAATGTAATGTCTATGTTTCATCTTATTATCGCTGCGAAGATGCAACTTATCTTCTGCAAAATTAAACAATACTTCTGGCTTATGCAAGTTTTTGAGCTTTTTCTTTTTCGTATCAAGGATTTTAGAATAACGGCTCAGGTTCTCTAAATGGTGGGCGAGTGGTTGCGCCACTCTGAGAAAGTCTCCATCAAACGGCAGCAGCGACAGAGAATCTGCCTCCCACCCCAAGTATTATCAGTTATATAAAATCAATTAACTCTCTCTTTCAAGAGATTTATTAAAATAGACTGAGAGTTGATTAGAACTAACAGAGTTTTGATAAAAGATAAGAAAAATAGTTGCCACGACAAAAAAAACGAACAAAAAGCTAAAAATAAAACAAGACTTCTATGCATCCCGACATTTTGGCACACATTTTGCAAAAACAATAGCAAACAAAAAAAACTAAATAAATACACAATTATGGCAAAAAAAGGTAATATCGGAGTAACGACAGAGAACATCTTCCCTGTCATCAAGAAATTCTTATATTCAGACCATGAAATCTTCCTGCGCGAGATGGTATCCAACGCCGTGGATGCCACACAGAAACTCAAGACCCTGGCCGCCGAGGGCGACTTCAAGGGCGAGATGGGCGACACCACCGTGCGCGTCAGCCTTGACGAGAAGGCAGGCACCCTCACCATCAGCGACCACGGCATAGGCATGACCGAGGAAGAGATAGATAAATACATCAACCAGATAGCATTCTCGGGAGTAACCGATTTCCTCGACAAATACAAGGAAAACGCCAACGCCATCATCGGTCACTTCGGCCTTGGATTCTACTCAGCCTTCATGGTGGCAAACAAGGTGGAAATCATCACCAAGAGCTACCGCGAGGGAAGCAAGGCCGTGAAATGGAGCTGCGACGGCTCTCCAGCCTTCGAAATCGAGGATGCCGACAAGGCTGAGCGCGGTACCGACATCGTGCTCCACATAGCCGACGACTGCAAGGAGTTCCTACAGAAGAACAAGATAGAGGAGTTGCTCAACAAGTACTGCAAGTTCATGGCCGTGCCCGTGGCTTTCGGCAAGAAGACCGAGTGGAAGGACGGCAAGAACGTGGAGACTGACGAGGACAACATCATCAACTCGGTGGAGCCCCTGTGGACCAAGACGCCAAGCACCTTGAAGGATGAGGACTACAAGAAGTTCTACCGCACCCTCTACCCCATGCAGGACGAGCCGCTCTTCTGGATTCACCTCAACGTGGACTTCCCATTCAACCTGACGGGTATCCTCTACTTCCCACGTATCAAGAACAACATCGACATGCAGCGCAACAAGATACAGCTCTACTGCAACCAGGTGTTCGTAACCGACCATGTGGAAGGCATCGTGCCAGAGTTCCTCACCCTGTTGCATGGCGTGATCGATTCCCCAGACATCCCGCTGAACGTGAGCCGTAGCTATCTGCAGAGCGACAGCAACGTGAAGAAGATAGCTACTTACATCACCAAGAAAGTAGCAGACAGGCTGAACTCCATCTTCAAGGAAAACCGCAAGGAGTACGAGGAGAAATGGGACGACCTGAAGCTCTTCATCAACTACGGAATGCTCTCGCAGGAAGACTTCTACGATCGCGCCAAGGACTTTGCCCTCTTCAAGGACGTGGACGGCAAGTACTTCACCCTCGAGGAGTACAAGACCCTCATCAAGGGCAACCAGACCGACAAGGACGGCAACCTCATCTATCTCTACGCCAATAACAAGGAGGAGCAATACTCCTACATCGAGGCCGCCAAGAACAAGGGGTACTCGGTACTGATGATGGACGGACAGCTTGATACGCCTATGGTCAACATGCTGGAGCAGAAGTTGGAGAAGTCGCGCTTCACACGTGTGGATGCCGATATCATCGACCGTCTCATCGTGAAGGAGGATGCCAAGAAGACAGACTTGACGCACGAACAGACTGACAATCTGTCGCAGGTATTCCGCTCGCAGATGCCTAAGATAGACAAGGCGGAGTTCTTCGTAGAGGTACAAGCATTGGGCGAGGACAACCAGCCTGTGCTCATCACCCAGAACGAGTACATGCGCCGCATGAAGGCCATGAGCCAGTTCCAGACAGGTATGAACTTCTATGGACAGATGCCTGACAGCTACAGCATCGTACTCAACTCCGACCACGCCCTCGTGAAGAAGGTTCTCGCCGATGCCGAGCAGCACACAGCCGAGGCCTTGAAGCCTATACTGGCCGAGCTGAGAGGACAGGAGGCACGCCTTGCAGCGCTCCACCAGTCTCAGAGCAAGAAGAAGCCAGAGGAAATTACGAAGGAAGAGAAAGATGACCTGCAGAACACCCAGAAGGCCGTTAGTGACGAAAAGCAGAAACGCGACAACATCATTGCCGATTATGCCAAAGGTAACAATATCGTACACCAGCTCATCGACCTCGCCCTGCTACAGAACGGCATGCTCAAGGGTGCAGCCCTCGACACATTCCTCAAGAGAAGCGTCAGCATGATCAAGTAAGCGTCTGACGAAGCGCAATCAAAAATTCACTCTACACACACATAAGAGTCCGATGTCGAACTAAATGCCTATTTAGCAAGATGTCGGACTTTTTGGGTCAGTGGATATTCCCGGTTAGGACTAACTACAATTAAGAACAAAGTTGTAGCTTTGTGTCTGGAATATTCAAAACTACGGTTACCACCAACCGGGAATATCCACTGACACATTTTTTAGGAAATGCTTTATGACAAAACAGGAGCATACGCAAACAAAAAGCTTTCAAGAAAAATCTTGAAAGCTTTTTGTTTGCGGTGCGTACGAGACTCGAA
>DJOI01000055.1:34571-41662 GCA_002439605.1 Candidatus Segatella mututuai
CAACTGAACTAACGCACCAAAAGATGATTAAATCTTACCCGCTTGAGATTCATCCCTCATTTGCGGTTGCAAAGGTACTGCTTTTATTTGATTCCACCAAATTTTTCTTTGTTTTTTTACAAAATTTTTTGTAAGAAATATGCATCGCCATACTCTTTTCCAAAAAAGATCCAATCTTTCAAACAGATATTCCCTTGAAACCCAAATGATTTCAAAAGCTTAAGACACCCAATATTGTCGCAACCCACAATGGCATAAATTTGATGTAGGTGTATCACGTTTCTGCCATACTCACAAATCTCGTGAAGAATCGACTTGCCATAGCCCCGACCGCGAAACTCATTTCTCAAGGCCATTCCAAGCTCAGCCCTGTGATGCTTAGGGTCGAAATTGGTCAAGTCTACCGTACCCACCGCCTCCCCCGCCTCATTATCGACCATCAGCCGCACCTGCCCGTCGACATAAATATCACATTTGGAAGAAGTAATGTAATCAATCAGTACGCTGCGCGAATAAGGCACAGTAGTGGTACTCACGCCCCATACCGACCAATCGTTTTCCAAGGCATAGAGCGAGTTAAGGTCTTCGGGCTCCATGGCACGCAGACTAACTGGAGGGATAGAGGTAGTTTTTTTGTTAGATACCATATTGTATATTATCGATATGAAAAGACTACATAGACTAATGGGGAAAGACCAGACAGGAAGGATACCTGTCAACTTATCACATCGTGATCGGTCACAATCTTATGCGTAGTGGCATGATAGATTCCTATCTTCCACTGAAGCTGTGGCTTCTGCATAAAAAGACCGAAGAGACACCGGTAATCATAAGCATCGGCATCGTAAACGATGTAGACCACCGACTTGCCCATATTCCGCAACATTGTCTGAACCAAAGCCGACAGATGTCCATCGGGCATGCTCTGCGGATCAGCCAAGACAAACTTGGCATCGAGTCCGTTCATCATACTAATAATGCGGCAATCGTCAATCATTTGCTGCCTACCCAAGAAAAGATAACGTGGCGAAGCCTCACGGTGAGGCGGAAACCCCAAACTCTTGCGCAGTTTGGAGAAAAGCATACCAAAAGCAGCCACGCTGGCACGTACATAAATAGCAGTACTGACGGGCACGGTAAGCAACAGCGACATGCCCGAATTGTGCTTACGGAAGAAAATGAGCATCGCCTCGTAGAACACATGTACATAACGAAAACTGGACTTTTGAGTACTCTCTCCCTTATAGTGAAGAATGAGCGAAGGCAGATAATAGTTGCGATAGCCACCCTTGAGGACACGATAAGACAGGTCGATATCCTCTCCATACATAAAGAAATCCTCGTCGAGCAGTCCCACCTTGTCAAGCACCTTGCGCCTGAGCATACAAAAAGCACCACTCACCACCTCAATGGCGGCAGGTGCATTCCAGTCGAGATACCCCATATAGTAATGTCCAAACCTGTGGTGGGAAGGCATTCTGTCGCAGAGTCCCATCATCTTCCAAAAAGCCACCATCGGCGTTGGAACGCCACGGCGACTCTCTCTTGCCGACTCTCCACTGGCATTCAGCATGCGCACCCCCAAGGAACCAGCATCAGCATGGCCATCCATCCACGCCAAAGCCTCGTGCAGAGTTGGCTCTGCCACAATGGTATCGGGATTGAGCAAGAGCACATACTCACCATGGCTCATACGGATGGCGATGTTGTTGGCACGGGAAAAGCCCAAATTATGCTGGCTTGCCACGATGCGTACCCAGCCGAAATGTTCGCGCAGATACTCTACCGAACCGTCGCTGGAGTGATTGTCCACCACCAACACCTCGGCTTCGATGCCCTCCAACGCCTTTCGAAGCGAGAGAAGACATTGCTCTACATAATGCTTTACGTTATAGTTGACAATTACTACAGATAGTTTCACGACCTAATCTTTTTTAGATGGTTCGGTTGTCTCGTCTATACATCTGCCCATGGAAGGATAGACGAAGAAGAGACAAAGCAGAAGAATGATACCCAAATAGCCAAAACCAGGCCACATGGTCTGATAATACATGAAGGTATCTATCGTCATGGGCACGCAGAGCATCTGTATGCGTGCGGTGCCCCAATTGATCAAAGCCGAACCTTTGTTATCCAACAGACGACGGCGAACCGACGATATGGAGAAGAGCTTCAAGGCTATCGGCATTACCATAATGGAGACAAATTCCATGAATACCTGCAGAAAGAACACTAACTGGGGATTGCCGAACTCCTCGAAAGGAAGAAGCACCTCGGTCTCATAAAACACTACTATCAGCAGACAGATGCCTACCATCACCAAGAAGTTGAGCATGAGGTAATGCTGCGCTTTTTTTAAATCTAACATACTTTGAGTCGAACAAATTTATAAATCCAAGTTTTCCAGGATGGGTAACTAAAGTTTCTACCCCATGTTACTGCGCGAAAGGAGTGCGGTTAAGGATGGAACGCCCCAAGGTCACCTCGTCAGTATACTCCAACTCGTCACCCACAGAGATTCCACGGGCTATAACGGAAAGACTCACAGGGTAGGAAGCCAACTTGCGCGAGATGAAAAAATTAGTGGTATCACCCTCCATGGTGCTGCTCAGTGCCAGAATAACCTCATTCACCCCACCCTTGGCCACTCGCTCCACAAGAGAGTCTATCTCCAAGTCGGCAGGGCCTATACCGTCCATGGGTGATATGATGCCACCCAAGACATGATAGAGCCCATGAAACTGCTGGGTATTCTCCACCGCCATCACATCCTGCACATTCTCCACCACACAGATGGTAGAAGCATCCCGGTGGGGATCGCTGCAAATGGAACAAACATCTGTATCGCTGATGTTGTGGCACACCTTACAGTATTTCACCTCTTTCTTCAATCGTTCCACAGCATCGGTAAACGCCATCACGTCGGCATCAGTCTGGCGGAGCATGTGAAGAACCAAACGCAAGGCTGTCTTGCGTCCGATTCCGGGAAGTTTGGCAAACTCGCCCACCGCCTTGTCAAGCAGGGCTGAAGGATATTGACGCATCATAACCTTTAGAGATACACACCAATGCCTACTTTGAAACCGATGGTTGAGAAATCGGAGTGATCCTTAAAACTCTGATCGTAATATACTGCAGGCTCGATGGTTACCGTCTTGCTCACGAAGAAGGCATAGCCCACCTCAAGCCCAGGCATTACATCGTTGTAGCCACCAGAATGCACATACTTGGCACCCAAGCCCAGAAAAAGACCATTCTGGATGATGTAATAGCGTCCCTGAACTCCCAAAGAAACATAGTCGCTCACATCTGATGAACCCACGTGATTATAAGCCACGGTACCCACAGCCATCAGATTGTCGGCAAAAAGATAACCTGCCTGGGCATTGACGCCGAGTTTCAGCTCAGAACTACCGCTATAACTCAAGTCGAGGCTCGAGAGCGATGCGCCACAATATACTTTCCCTTCCTCGAACTGCGCATTGGCTACTACTGTCATCAACAGAGCTACCAACATAATTGCTAATTTTTTCATGTGAATTATTCGTTGTTTATAATAAATATTATGAATGAATCGTACGTAGATACTTTGTATACCAGGCGAAGAACCAAACCAAGGACAATATAAGGACAATGACACTACCCGTGTAAGCCACTACCGACCGCAAGCCGAGAGCCTGCTTGGAAACGAGCAGGAAGGTAGAGCAAACCACCGTCATAAACAATGCGGGCACAAGACTGACGATGAAGGGTTTGTGCTTCTGCACTAAATAAACAGTAAGAGTCCAAAGAGTAAAGACAGAGAGTGTCTGGTTCGCCCATCCGAAATACTGCCAGATGACATTGAAGCCATCAGGATTGTTCATCTGCCATACCAAAAGAAGGACGGCGGCAACAAACATAGGGATACTAATATAAAGACGGCGGTGCATGGTGCGTTGTTCCAACCCTATAGACTCGGCTATGATAAGACGCGCACTACGAAATGCCGTATCGCCACTTGTGATAGGTGCCGCCACTACTCCCAAGAGAGCAAGAATACCACCAGCCACACCCAACCAGGAAGAACAAACCAACTTGACCACCGTAGGAGCATCAAAATACTGCAACAAGGTCTTGCCGCCATCAACCGCCGCCTGGGCTGCAAACTGCTGCGCCACCTCTAGAGAAACCACCTCTCGCCAGCCTCCATAATAGAAGAAGTACATGGACACGGTAGCCCAGATAAGCGCCACGAATCCCTCGGTAATCATAGAACCATAGAAGATGGGGCGACCCAAATTCTCCGACTTCATGCAGCGAGCCATCAATGGGCTTTGAGTGGCATGGAAACCACTAATGGCACCACAGGCTATCGTTATGAACAGGCAAGGGAACAAAGGATTCTTGGTCATGAAAGACTCGGTACCCAACCATGCAGGATTGGTGTTGAGATTGCTCTCGGCCAAATTATCCCACAATTCGGGAATGGCAGGCATCTTGACAATCAAACCTATCATCAAGGCTGCTGCCATGAAAAGGAGCGAGATGGCAAAGAGAGGATACACCTTTCCTATAATCTTGTCGATAGGCAACAAAGTGGCGATGATGTAATAAATAAAAATGGCGATAATCCATAGCATTTTGGATCCACATATCGACTCGAGGATAATGGCTGGACTGTAAACGAAAACCACGCCCACCATCATCAGCAAAAGCACCGAGAACACAAGCATCACCTTGCGGGTTGTACCGCCCAAGTACTTGCCTACCAGCTCCGGGAGGCCGACTCCACCATGTCGGAGGCTGAGCATTCCGCTCATATAATCGTGCATGGCACCAGCAAAGATACAGCCCAAAACAATCCAGAGATACGCCACAGGACCATACCAGGCACCCATGATGGCACCAAAGATAGGCCCAGTGCCTGCAATGTTGAGAAACTGAATCATGAAGATTTTCCAACTGGGCAGTACAATAAAGTCTACCCCATCCGCCTTAGTCACCGCAGGCGTAGGACGGTCGTCGGGGCCAAACACATGAGCCACAAACTTTCCATAAAAAAGATAACCCAAAACAAGGGCTACCAAACTCAGTAAAAAGCTAACCATTTCTTCTTATTTTGTCTAAATTTCTTGGCAAAAGTAACATTTTTATTTGGAATAAGAAAAAATATCTGTATCTTTGTTGCCAAATTGAAAGATTATGCGCATTTTATATATAATATTTATATTTTTTCACCTTGCAGTAACCTCGTATGGCCAAAGTTTTTATGCCATCAACCCTCATCCCAAATACGAAGTAAGAGCTGTGTGGCTAACCACCATAGGTGGAATAGACTGGCCACACTCGTATGCACAGACGGAACGGTCGGTACAGAAACAGAGAGAGGAACTAATACACATCCTTGACCGACTGCAGAAAGCCAACATCAACACCGTCCTGCTGCAAACACGCATCCGAGCCACAACCATCTATCCATCTCAATACGAGCCTTGGGACGGCTGTCTGTCGGGGCTTCCAGGAAAGTCACCTGGATACGATGCCCTGCAATTCGCCATCGACGAATGTCATAAGAGAGGTATGGAGGTTCACGCATGGATAGTAACCATACCCGTTGGAAAATGGAACTCTTACGGATGCAGACAACTGAGAAAGCGATTCCCGCAACTCATCAAACGAATAGGCCAGGAAGGATATATGAATCCAGAAATGCCACAAACGGGTAGTTACCTAGCAGATATATGCCGTGAAATCGTGCAGCGATATGATATAGATGGCATCCATCTCGATTACATACGTTATCCCGAGACCTGGAAATTCAGGATAAGCAAAGACCAAGCACGCAGAAACATCACCCACATCGTGGAAAGAATCCATCAAGTCGTGAAACAAGAAAAGCCATGGGTAAAGATGAGTTGCTCCCCTATAGGCAAGTTTAACGACCTAAGCCGATACAGGAGTCATGGATGGAACGCTTATGACAAGGTGGCACAAGATGCCCAAGGATGGCTGCGAGACGGATTTATGGACGAGCTCTTCCCGATGATGTACTTTAGAAACGACCAGTTTTTCCCTTTCGCCATCGATTGGAAAGAGCATAGCTATGGCAGAATCATCGCACCAGGACTTGGCATATACTTTCTCGACCCCAAGGAAGGAGAATGGAATATCAGCGATATAACAAGCGAACTGTATCATCTGCGCAACATAGGCGAAGGACACGCCTTCTTCCGCAGCAAGTTCCTGCTTGACAACCACCAGGGAGTATACAACTTCGTGACAACCCAATTCAACCGCCACCCCACCCTTGTGCCCCCCATGACTTGGGAAAGCAACAAGCGCCCGCAGCAACCACTCACGTTCAGCATAGAAGAGAAAGACGGCACCACCACTCTGAGATGGAACAACAGCCAACGCTACGAGGACGGAACAAACATCACGACTCCCCATGTGTATAGTAATGTATATGCAAGCAAGATATATCCAGTAGATATCCATGATGCCCGCAACTTGATAATGACAAGAAGTGTCAAACAACAACTGACGACAAGAACAGGCAACACGCCAACCTACTATGCCGTGACATCTACCGATGGATATGGCAACGAGAGCCTGGCAAGGCAACAAGACCTGAAGACCATGCCTAAGGCTGCAACTCAATATGGTAAAGCATACTGGTTGACCACAACAGGAGAAAATGTGAATTTACCACCTTCGATACATGAAACTGATTGCCAATACATCATCGTAAAAAACATGCAGGAACAAGTTGTATACATCGCAAAACCACAAAATGGGAAAATTAACATCAAAAAAATGAAGGATGGTGTGTACTCTCTCAACTACGTGAATTACAAGAATATAGAACACACTTTAGGTACTTTTTTCAAAAAATCTAATCAAAATATATTAAAAAAGTCAATAAAAAATTTGGAGAACTAAAATAAAAGCAGTACCTTTGCACTCGCAATTCAGAAATGAGGCTTAACGTTGCACCCTTAGCTCAGTTGGTAGAGCAACTGACTCTTAATCAGTGGGTCTAGGGTTCGAATCCCTAAGGGTGTACAAAACGAGCAAAAAGCATGGTTCCGTAGCTCAACTGAATAGAG
>DJOI01000055.1:41836-48099 GCA_002439605.1 Candidatus Segatella mututuai
TCAAGGTTTGAATCCTTGCGGAGTCACAAAGAGTTGCACCCTTAGCTCAGTTGGTAGAGCAACTGACTCTTAATCAGTGGGTCTAGGGTTCGAATCCCTAAGGGTGTACTATGTTGAAGTCTATGTCTTATCGACATAGACTTTTTTGTTTATATTCCTTTTCGTTCATTCAATAAGGGGTCAACGGATATTTCCGGTTGGTGGCAACTTACAATTAAGAATATAATGTCTGTCCCTTGAGCTCATTGCGGACCTACTTGCATTTGTGCACATGAAGATAGGTGGCACGTCCACTAATGGAAAATCCTGGATTATATGACAATCGCAAACCCATGGGATTTCACCTTTCCACTCTTTTTGTCCTCGCGCGTCTGAACTTTCTTCTCATCGAGATGATTGTCGCATTCGTCAAACTATATGTGAAGCTCTGTTGCGTAAAGAACATCTTTGTCCAAAGTACGCTGGGTTACAAAGTCTGTCACCTCGAAGTATTCAAGCACCCTTTCGAGTAGGAAATATGAGGCGAGGCCTTCATACATATTTATATTGCCATTCTGATTCATAGTACAAAGGTACTACTTTTTGGCTATCATGTATCGTTTGGCAACCGTTTTTGGGTTAGTATCTGCACAGCTTCCTCCACAGAGTTTGTTGGTCGCGTCAAGTTCCGCAGAGACACTTTCCACAATAAAAAAAGTTGGGTTGACGGTAAAGCCACCAGCTCAACCTTCTGTTTTTACCATCACTTCGCCGTACCCCAACAAACGGTCGGTACGGTCGCCTACACCTCTATAATACACCAGCACCTGATACTTATTTCTCGTTTGATAGAAACTGCCCTCGGTGGTCACAGGTTTTGCCTTTCCATCGGCATCCACCACCACATAGCGATAACTGTAGTACCCCTGCTTCAACAGTACTGCGCCCTTGTAGCCCTTGATGCCCTCGTTGTACTCCATGCGATAGGAAGGAAGAAAACTGTCCTGCGTCCAGGCTCCGTTAAGATACACATCGCCCTGCTGGTAAGGAGCCTGCAGGAAAAAATGTACCCAGGCATAATCCGACGTAAAGGTGTTGTCTATATTGTCGCTGTTGCGAATGTAGAATGCCCCATTTGCCGACTCATCATACACATAGTTGGGACGTGGCAAGTCTGCCATAACATAGGCGTGTGCCTCGCTTCCGTCCCAGGAGATGCTGTCGAGCCCCATGGTGGTATGACTGAGATCCAGCATCTCAAACTTGCGATACTCGTTACCACCATCGAATATCAACTGTCGGCAATGCAGCCAACTCTGTCCGCTGTTGTTCACGTACTCTGCATGCGGTGCCTCCACAGCATTGTCCCATCTTCCGTTCTGAAGCACGACAACCTTCAGTTGCCTTTCGGGATTGGTCACTTTCACCTCTTCATTGTCTATCGACATCGCCACTTGCTGATGGCTTTGATAAATATCTATATCGGTATTTCCCGATACAGACATGGAAACCTTCATCAGGGGGTCTACCAACATGAAGCAGGCTGTGAAGACGGGCTGGGTATCGTCATCGGCAAACACTGACAGTTTGTAGTTGCCGCTCATCGTCAGCCGACAATGCTCGTTGGGAATGGTCAGACTGTAATGAGTATAGAGATGATTGGTGTTGATCGACTGCTCGTAGTTGTCGATGGTAAGTTCCCCATTGAATCCCTGCAGAAAATTATTAGTAAAGATTTCCTGCGACACCGACCAGTCGGCTTCACAATGTTCTATTTTGTAATGATAGCGCTCATAGTCGTGGGTCATATCATCGAAATCAATGTGCACAGGCTCGCCAAGTTGAGCAACAGGCATTTCCTGCCACCGCTGTCCAGCCACCACTTGCAGACTGGCAATACGCTGGTTGTAAACCACATGACGCTGTGCCAAGGCAGGCATAACAACAAAAATCGTTGTCCATAACCACGCCATCTTACACAACAAGTTAAAGAGATTATAATGCTTCATAGGCGCAAAGATAAGCAAAAGTTTTCAACCTGCCATACGCAAAGCCATAAAAATCATCAGAAAATTTTAGGGCAAAGCATACTCGTAGCTCGCAGAAAATATGTATCTTTGCAAAGTTAACGCAAATAAAGATGCTAGAGAAATCTAAACAGCTCATCAATCTGGCCAAGATATTCGACCCACGCGGCAATCTTACCGTAGTGGAACAGAATAAAAACATTCCCTTCTACATCAAGGAGGTGAGGTGGCTTTATGGAATCCGTGCAGACAGCAGCCTTCCAGTGCAAACCAGCCAGGGACAAAAGTTCATCGTCCCCCTGAGTGGTTCATTTCGCGTCAGGATGGTTCATGATGACACAGAAGATAGCTTTCTGCTCAATCATCCCTACCAGGGCCTGCTCGTCGAGTCGGGATCACAGTACACCATCGAGAATGTGGCAAGAGGCTCTGTATGCCTCGTCATCGACTCACAAGAAGCGTAAAAGTTATGCGAAATATCGATTATCTCAACCTCAAGGACATCAACAGCCCGTTACGGCAAGACATCCTCGATGCCATTCATCAGGTGGTGGAAAGCGGATGGTATCTGCAGGGCAAATCCAATCAGCAGTTTTCTGAAGCTTACGCCCAGTACATCGGTACACAATACTGCATACCCTGCGGAAATGGATTGGATGCACTGAAACTGATGCTCAGAGGAGAAATGGAACTGGGCAGACTGCATGAGGGCGACGAAGTCATCGTGCCCGCCAATACCTACATTGCCACCATTCTTGCCATCACAGCGTGCCGGCTAAGACCTGTTCTCGTAGAACCAAGATGGGAAACGCTGCAGATTGACGACCGTCAGCTCTGCCAGGCTCTTACGCCTCGAACCAAGGCTGTAATGATCGTGCATCTATATGGCAGATGTGCCATGACCGAGACGATAGAGCGTTTCTGCCTGTCGAATAACCTATTGCTCTTCGAAGACAACGCACAGGCTCATGGGTGCATGTATGGCCACAGAAAAACGGGCTCGTTGGGCCAAGCCGCCGCCCATAGTTTCTACCCTGGAAAGAACCTGGGAGCCTTGGGCGATGCTGGTGCTGTGACTACCGACGACAGAGAGTTGGCAGAGGTCGTAAAGGCCTTGGGCAACTACGGTAGCAACCGTAAATACATTTTTCCATACCTCGGCACAAACTCGCGCATGGACGAGTTGCAAGCTGCAGTTCTGACTGTAAAACTTCGCTATCTCGACCTGCTCAACGAGACTCGCCGGCAGCGTGCCAAGGAATATCTTTCGCTCATCGATAATCCCAAGGTCATAATTCCTTACCAGATGTACGACGACTGGAGTCGCAACGTGGTTCACATATTCCCTGTCTTCTGCGAGAAGCGCGACGAATTGCGGACTTTCTTGAGCCAGCATGGTATAGGTACGATGATCCACTACCCCATCCCGCCCCATAAACAAGCATGCTACAGCTCCTGGAACAACCTTTTCCTGTCCATCACAGAGCGCATCCACCAACAGGAGCTCAGCCTACCATGCCATCAGATGCTGAATTCGGAAGAAACCAAGTATATAGCGGAAACTATCAATAGTTTTCTATAAGACGACTATACAATTCTCCGAGCAATAGCATATAAGAGGTTTCGACATCTTTTGCTAACTGGCATCATCTTCTACGAGAATATCCAACCCCTCGGCGATAGCTTTGAGACGATTCCTGACTCTTGCTGCCAACGACAATGTTTTTTGAGACTCTTCTGTCGGTGTTGGCTTCTCCCGTTCTTGCATCCCTTGTGGCACATTTAGTGAATCGACATGAGTCTCACTGTTGCCTCCTGTAGACATGTTGTTATTCTCATTGTCCGCTTCTAATTTATTTTTTGCAATGGCCTTCTTTTCTTTTGGTGGAACGATATTGTCTCTTATTGGGTGATAAAGTTTGTCGATAATCTTTTGATAGTCTTCCTCTTCCTTGCCAGGAGATAAAGCCTCAGGAATCTCTTTCCCATTCTTTTTGTATTTTTGCAAGTAAGATGCAAAAAGAAACAGAAAATATGACTGCAGAGGAGAAAGCCGCCCAAGTACGTATACTTTCCACCCAACTTTTGGCAGAGGGAAGAACCGACCTTCTGCTGAAAGCCATCAGTGTGCCTGTTTTGGAGCAACTTCGCATCGAAGCTGCCAGGTCTACGCTCAGTTCTTTGGTCATCACCAAGGATTTCCGTTTCATCTTACCCGACTATGGCAACAAGAAGGTGATGCTTAGCCCTATCCACAAGGCGCTCTACCTACTTCTTTCTGAACCATCCAGAAGGGATAGAGTTCAAGAAGTTGGCCGATTATCGCGAAGAACTGCTTGCCATATATAATAAGGTTGGAAACAGGATTGACCCAGAAAAAATTATAGAGACGGTGAATCGTCTTGTCAATCCTCTTGACAATGCCATCAATGAGAAGTGCTCTCGCATCAAGGCTGCCTTCTCAGACTTGATGGATGAATACCAAGCCGACTACTATATCATCAATAGTCATGTGAAGCACCATCAAAGTACAGCCAACAAGCTGTGGTTTGAACGATTGAAAATCATCAACCTTCCAAGGGAACTTGTCATCTATCAATCTTCTTGATGCCACTCAAATAGGCTGGTCGCAATGGTACACCTATGCCCAATGGCGACCATCGTTATGCCCAAGCCATCCATCGGCGGTACGTAATCGTTTAAGTAAAATAAATCTAATAATTACGTCTTTTTTTGGCGGATTGCAAAAAAATAATGTATATTTGCAAGTCGAATAAGCAAAACTTTAAAAACTAAATTACAATTATGAAACAATTTATGGATGAAAACTTCCTGCTCGATACCAAAACTGCGCAGGATTTGTTCCACAATCATGCGGCAAAAATGCCCATCATCGATTATCACTGCCACCTCATCCCTGAGATGGTTGCCAACGACCACCAGTTCAAGAGCATCACAGAGCTTTGGTTGGGCGGTGACCACTACAAGTGGCGTGCCATGCGTACCAATGGTGTTGATGAACGTTTCTGCACAGGTACTGACACAAGCGACTGGGAGAAGTTTGAGAAATGGGCAGAGACAGTGCCTTACACATTCCGTAATCCTTTGTACCACTGGACACACCTTGAGCTCAAGACTGCCTTTGGCATCAACAAGTTACTGAGTCCTAAGACTGCCCGCGAAATCTATGACGAGTGCAACGAGAAGCTGCAGCAGCCAGAGTACACTGCACGTGGTTTTATGCGCCGCTATCATGTGGAGTGCGTATGCACTACCGATGATCCTATTGATGACTTGCGCTATCACAAGCAAACTCGCGAGAGTGGTTTCGAAATCAAGATGATTCCTGCATGGCGTCCAGACAAGGCCATGAACATCGAGAAGCCAGACTATGCAGAGTACATGAACAAGTTGGGCGAGGTTGCTGGTGTTACCCTTACAACTTTCCAAGACATGGTAGATGCCCTACAGAAGCGTCACGACTTCTTTGCCGAGAATGGTTGTAAGTTGAGCGACCACGGTATCGAGGAGTTCTACGACGATCCATATACTGACTCTCAGATTGAGACCATATTTGCCAAAGCTATGCGCGGTCAACAACTTTCTACTATTGAGATTCGACAGTACAAGCATGCTTTCTTGAAGGTATGCGCTGAGATGGATCATGCTGCCGACTGGACACAGCAGTACCACTATGGTGCCATCCGCGACAACAACACATTGATGTACGACAAACTGGGTGCAGACACAGGTTTCGACTCTATCGGAGAGTTCAACACAGCTCGTGCTATGAGCCACTTCCTCAACGAGTTGAATGTCGAGGGCAAGCTCACACGCACTATCCTTTACTGCTTGAACCCATGTGCCAACGAGGTGATTGCCACTATGCTTGGCAACTTCCAAGATGGTTCTTGCCCTGGCAAAATTCAGTTTGGTTCAGGCTGGTGGTTCAACGATCAGCTAGATGGTATGACTCGCCAGATGAACGCCCTCTCTGTCCTCGGTTTGCTGAGCCGCTTCGTCGGTATGCTCACCGACTCTCGTTCTTTCTTGAGCTACCCACGCCACGAATATTTCCGTCGTTTGCTCTGCAATCTACTTGGCAACGACGTAGAGAAGGGGTTGCTGCCTAACGACATGGAGAGCCTATCTCGCATGGTGGAGGACATCTCTTACAACAACGCACGCAATTACTTCAAGTTTTATTAATAACAAGTAGCCCCCTCTATCGAGTAGGAGATAAACACCTATGATTAG
>DJOI01000055.1:48213-48629 GCA_002439605.1 Candidatus Segatella mututuai
TTTTGGGTGCCATTCGAGATATGAACCCATCAGCGTTGGATAGCCCGCATCTCGCAACCTCTGCGACGAAGCGACAAGGTGCATTATCGGCGAGCCACTGACTCTCCAAAATCCCTTGACATCACCCATCTTCTTGCATCATATTTGTTGATGCCACATCGTATGAGGTTCTTTATCCTTGTCTTCGGGAGTTTCCAAGCTTTCCATATACACATATGCGTATCCGATGCCGCAGCCTACTATCGGTAGCCATAAGCAAGCGTTTCATATCAGCTATGTGGTAGTAGCCGACCCAACCCTTACGTACTCTTCGAGTTTCTGCTTTCTCCTGGCATATCCCCATCCATTGCTTCGGGAAGTCAACTTCTTGAGCTTGGCTTTCATCTTGGCTTTGGATGGTGAAAGTCTTCTTCCAT
>DJOI01000084.1 GCA_002439605.1 Candidatus Segatella mututuai
TACCGGGCTGCGCTACACCCCGTTTATATTCCTTTTTTGCTCATCTTCTACACAATATCAACTGTATTTCGGATTTGCGGTTGCAAAGGTAGTATTATTTTTTGATTCCACCAAATTTTACAATGATTTTTTTCACAAAAGTCATAAAAAAGATGAATATCTGCAATCATCCAAAGTACAGCAGGAAATACATCGAAATTCCTAATGATGACTAATTTGGATTGGTGGCAGAGGATGACGTAAACATATAACTCTTGTCAATAGCAATCATTGTAAAGGTGCGGAAGACGGCTTTCTTGTAGGTTAGTGTTGCACACTCCCTTGCAGGTCAACATTTGTGTCTTTAATGGTCGTCAGTCGCTTGGCTGACGTCGCGGGAGATCCGGTGGAACATAATATCTCATCCTAACTAAGCTTATCTCTTACCTCTTACCTCAAAACTATATACTCATCTTACCTGCTATTTATTTTCAGAATATCTGCTATCATATAAAAATAGTTGGACTCATGGCGGAACCCATAGGGGTATAGCTTCAAGAAGTTCTCTTTAACATCGTGATATTTTGCAATTTTGATGCTGCGGGATATTCGTAAGAAAAAACATCACATACTTGAGAGCATTATATAAAAAGAAAAGACTTCATCCATGTTTTATATTATCTTAGTGTCCAAAGTTAAAGATATATTCACAAGTAATTTGCCTAACTTTTACCGTCCATGAAAAACAAAATAATGCTAAATTCGTGTTTTTTTTCCTATTTAACGGCTTTTATTAAATAATAATTTGTACCTTTGTCGAGCATTCGCCTTTGGCTAAAAACGCTTAGAACGCAAATAAAAGGCATTAGAGGCGATTTTGTTGTGAAAAAGCGAATATAAAACAAGTAAAAAAAACAACGTTAAATTTAAATGGACGAAAATCAGACCCTTGATCATGACAGAATCATGAAAATCAATATTGAGGAAGAGATGAAGTCATCCTACATCGACTATTCCATGTCGGTGATTGTGGCTCGCGCCCTTCCTGATGTGCGTGATGGTTTCAAGCCTGTGCATCGCCGTATTCTCTACGGTATGTTGGGAATTGGAAACACCAGTGACAAACCTTATAAGAAATGTGCTCGCGTAGTTGGTGAGGTGTTGGGTAAGTATCACCCACATGGAGACAGTTCTGTTTACGGTGCCCTTGTCCGTATGGGGCAGGAATGGAACATGCGCTATACTCTTATCGATGGACAGGGTAACTTTGGTTCTGTGGATGGCGACTCACCTGCAGCCATGCGTTATACAGAGTGCCGTCTCTCCAAGATGGGAGAACATATCATGGACGACCTCGACAAGGATACCGTCGACATGATGAACAACTTTGATGACACTTTGCAGGAGCCTACAGTGATGCCAACCAAGATTCCTAATCTTCTCGTTAATGGTGGTAATGGTATTGCCGTAGGAATGGCTACCAATATTCCCACCCATAACTTGGGCGAGGTAATTGATGGCTGCTGTGCATATATCGACAATCCTGATATCGATACAGATGGATTGATGCAGTATATACCAGCTCCGGACTTCCCTACAGGAGCTACCATTTATGGTATCCAGGGGGTGAAGGATGCTTACGATACAGGTCGTGGTCGTATTGTGGTTCGTGCTACAGCCGAAATAGAGTGTGGCGACAACCACGATAAAATCGTTATCACCGAGATTCCTTATGGTGTCAACAAGGAGCAACTTGTCATGGCTATAGCCGACCTTGCCAAGGAAGGAAAGGTGGATGGCATCTCCAACGTGAATGATGAGTCTGGTCGCCAAGGTATGCGTATCGTGGTGGATGTGAAACGTGATGCCAACGCCAATGTGCTACTTAACAAACTCTTCAAGATGACTGCCCTACAGAGCTCATTCTCTGTGAATTGTATCGCTCTTGTTGGTGGCCGTCCACGCTTGTTGAACTTGAAGGAGTGCGTAAAGTATTTCGTAAACCATCGTCATGATGTGACAATCCGTCGCACTCAATTCGAACTGAGGAAAGCGCAGGAACGTGCCCATATCCTCGAAGGGTTGATTATAGCTTGTGACAATATCGACGAGGTGGTACATATTATACGTGCCAGCAAGACACCTTCTGACGCTCAGCGCAACTTGGAGAAGCGCTTCGAACTTGATGAACTGCAGAGCAAGGCCATCGTAGATATGCGACTGAGCCAGCTCACAGGCTTGCGCTTGGAGCAGTTGCACAACGAGTTTGATGAGTTGATGAAGACCATCGACTACTTGAATCAGATACTCAACGATCCAGAACTTTGCAAAAAGGTGATGAAAGGCGAGTTGATTGAGGTGAAGGAAAAATATGGTGACGCACGCCGCACCATGATTAAGCCCGATGATCATGAGTTCAATCCAGAGGATTTCTATCCGAATGATCCCGTAGTTATCACGGTGAGTCACCTTGGTTATATCAAACGTACTCCGTTGTCAGAATTCCGTGAGCAGGCTCGTGGTGGAGTGGGGGCCAAGGGAGTTCGCACCCGTGACAAGGATTTTACCGAGTTTATCTATCCTGCCACCATGCACCAGACCATGCTCTTCTTCACAAAGAAGGGACGTTGCTACTGGCTGAAGTGCTATGAAATTCCAGAAGGCGACCGTAACTCCAAGGGGCGTGCCATCCAGAATCTTCTTAATATAGACAGCGACGACCAAGTGAATGCTTTCCTCCGTCTGAGAGGTTTGAACGATGCTGAGTTCATCAACACCCACTATGTGGTATTTGCAACCAAGAATGGTACAGTGAAGAAAACCTGTCTGGAGGCATACTCCCGTCCTCGTGCCAATGGTGTGATAGCCATTAATATCGTAGATGGTGACGAGGTGGTGGATGTGCGCCTCACCAATGGCCACAATGAGTTGATTTTAGCCAACCGCAATGGTCGTGCTGTACGCTTCGACGAGAATACAATCCGTACGATGGGACGTACCTCTACAGGTGTTCGTGGAATGCGCCTTGATGGCGATGATGATGCGGTAGTAGGCATGATTGTAGTCAACGACCCAGAGAAAGAAACAGTCATGGTTGTGAGCGAACAGGGGTATGGAAAACGTTCGGATGTAGTAGATTATCGTGTGACCAACCGTGGAGGTAAGGGCGTGAAGACTCTGAATGTTACGAATAAGACAGGCAGGCTGGTAGCCATTAAGAATGTAACCGACGATAACGACCTCATGATTATCAACCAAAGTGGTATCGTTATCCGTTTGGCTGTATCTGAGTGCCGTGTCATGGGACGTGCCACGCAAGGAGTCCGCCTTATTAACTTGGCGAAGAAGAACGATGTCATCGCCAGTGTTTGCAAGGTGATGAGCTCAGAGCTTGAGGCTTCGGTAGAAGAGGAGAGTAAGACTGCCTGGGCAAAGAAAAGCGAGGAGATAGAAGGAGAAACGGCATCTGCAGAGGGAGGGAAAACACCCGGTGCGGAGAACACTCCCAACATCGACTTTGAATAAAGAAAATAAACAAATTAACACAAACGTAATTGATAACGAACATGAAAAAGTTTATTGTAGCTGCCATGTTGGTACTAGGTGCCACATCAGCATTTGCAGGCGATAGCGATGCCCTCAAGGCTGTGCTTAGCGCAAAGAAGTATTCTGAGGCCAAGGAATTGGTAAAGCAGAATCTTGCTTCTATGGCAAGCGATGCCGAGAGAGCTAAGGCTTACAACTATCTGGTAAAGCTCAGTATGGAGGCCTTCAACAAGGAGTCTGCCAAGGAATTGGAAGATCAAATAAAGAAGACAACCACTGCCGACAAGGAAACAATGTACGAGAATGCCTACAATGCGCTTACTTCAGCCATTGAGTGTTACAAATATGACCAGCTTCCTGATGCCAAGGGTAAGGTTAAGCCTAAGTACGATGGTAACAAGGACATTGTTTGGCCAGCTCGTATCCAGCTCGTAAATGCTGGTCAGGACGCAGCCCAGAAAAATCTGCCAGAGAATGTACTCAAGTACTGGGGCGCGTTTCTTGATACTGAGAACGCTCCGCTTTTCGATTCTAAGGTGAAGGAGAAGGAGTCGGAGAAGGATTACCTGGGGCAGGTGGCTCTCTTTACAGCACGTTATGCTTATCAGGCAAAGGATATCAAGCGCTGCGAAAAGTACTGCGACATCGCACTGAAGGATTCTGCGCAGGCTAAGGAAGCTCTCAACTTGAAGCTTTACGTGATGAAGGATGGTTTGAAGAGCCATGCTGACTCTTTGTCTTATATTGAGAAGTTGAAGAGCCTTTATGCCAACGACGCGAATAATGATGTCATTCTTGATGGTCTGAATACCATGTACTCTTCATTGAAGATGGAGAAGGAGCAGATAGAGTTACTTGATGGTGCTATTGCTAAGAATCCAAATAACTTCGTAGCTTTGGCAGACAAGGGCATGTATTATATCAGCAAGAACGATGCTGATAAGGCTATTGAGTGGCTAAGAAAGGCTCTTGCCGTACAACCAGATAATGTGGTAGTGATGACTTACCTCGGTGCTTGCCTCAATGTGAAGGCTTCAGAAATTCAAAGTCCAACAGGACGTAAGGTTGTTTACGAGGAATCTATCAAACTTCTCGACAAAGCCAAGGAACTTGATCCTAACAAGGAAAAGGCTAACTGGGGCTATAACCGCTACCAGGCTTACTATGGTCTCTATGGTGCTAATGACGCTAAGACAAAGGCTGCCGAGGCAGAGAGCCACTAAGACGAAAAAGCGATAAAATCGCTCTGAAATTGTGATGATTACCTCGCGTTATATCTCTAAAGGGGATATGGCGCGAGGTTTTGTTTTGTGAAAAAATCATATTAGATTTGTTGGGAACATATTTTTTTTGTAACTTTGCGCACAAAAGAGAATAAAACCAACTATACAAGAGAATATGGCTAAGAAATTTGCCGAGCACAATGGTCTGGATTTGACCAAGACCAACAATGACGTTTTAGCAGAGTGGGAGAAGAACGATATCTTCCACAAGTCTATCGACGAGCGTGAAGGCTGCCCTCAATTTATCTTCTTCGAGGGACCTCCATCAGCTAATGGTCACCCTGGTATCCACCACGTGTTGGCTCGTAGTATCAAGGATACATTCAATAGATACAAGACAATGAAGGGCTTCCAGGTTCACCGCAAGGCTGGATGGGATACCCACGGACTTCCAGTTGAACTCGGTGTCGAAAAGGAACTGCATATCACAAAGAAGGATATAAATAATCCTAGTTCCCCAAAGAACATCTCAATCGAAGATTACAACCACAAGTGTCGTGAGAACGTGATGATGTTCACAGCCGAGTGGCGCGAACTGACCGAGAAGATGGGTTACTTCGTTGACCTCGACCATCCTTACATCACTTACGACAATAAGTATATCGAGACCCTTTGGTGGCTCCTCAAGCAGCTCTACAACAAGGGCTTGCTCTACAAGGGCTATACCATCCAGCCTTATTCTCCAGGCGCAGGTACTGGTTTGAGCTCTCACGAGTTGAACCAGCCAGGTTGCTATCGCGACGTAAAGGACCTCACCACTACCGTACAGTTCCTCATCAAGGATCCTAAGGCTGAGTGGACCAAGTGGGGCAAGCCTTACTTCGTGGCTTGGACTACCACCCCTTGGACTTTGCCATCTAACGTGGCACTCTGTGTGGGCCCTAAGATCGACTATGTGGCCATCGAAACTTATAATCTCTACAATGGCGAGCCAATGA
>DJOI01000061.1 GCA_002439605.1 Candidatus Segatella mututuai
GCATCTCTGACAAATCATAGGTTAAGTTCATGAACTACCTTGATGATTTCTCTCGAAGACCGCAAGCCCAACCTACGAGTCATATTGCGCAGTTGCGATGTGACTGTATGCAATGACTTGCCTA
Organism: Candidatus Segatella mututuai; assembly: GCA_002439605.1. Classification (GTDB taxonomy): domain Bacteria; phylum Bacteroidota; class Bacteroidia; order Bacteroidales; family Bacteroidaceae; genus Prevotella; species Prevotella mututuai. The sequence goes on from DJOI01000061.1 coordinate 125, forward strand.
AGATCTCAGCCACCTCAGATGCGACATAACCCTTGGCAAACACCTTGGCCACCTCCGTCTCCTTAGGAAAAAATGGAGACTGAACCTTAGGGTTGCAGACAATGTTTTCCTCCTTGCAGCATTTTCTGAGCGGACAGGTTACCTGCTCCAAATGCATCTGACCTCTGTCTATATCGTAGGACAGGGTATCGTTGGAACCAAAGTTGCAACGTATGAACCTCTCTGTGATGAGGAACATGTGATACAACTTGTTTCTGTCACTCTTGATGAAAGCCTGATAGAGATAGGCGTAAGCCTCTGGATAAACTCTCTCTACCATCTGCGCCATCAACTTTATCATTTCTGGCTGCTGCATGTCGTATCGGATTACCTCTTGGCTCTTCCCATAGAAATAAACTACTCCCTGAGGTGACACGAAGAACTCTATCTGTCTTGCTTCCATAAGCCTTGATTTATCACTTGATTAATAACTGCGGCATCACGAGAATTGAACTTACGATGTCCATTAAGCTTGTTGTTGAGTGTTGCGAACTTGAAGTCATAAGTCTTCATCAAGTAGTCTGAGAACTTTGCCCTGTCAACTCGATCGAGCGACTTATAGTAACCACTGATGTTGATTGAGTCTTTTTTAACCATGTTTTCTTGCATATCCCAAAAATTAATATTAAATTTGTATGCAAAAATAGAAATAAAAATCAGAGATTCCTATTATTTTAGGATTTATTTCCTAATATTGCAGGATATTTAACTTACAAATACTTATTTTAAGTTATGTTTAATGGAAATTTAGTAAGCAGACTCCTAAAAGAGCAGAGAAAAACTGTTGGTTCAATGATAGCATTTGTCTTTGGAAGCAAGTCTCACATCTCCACGACTTACTTCAAGGACAGAACTTTCATTGACAGCCGGTATCTTGAAAAGTTATCGGAGTTTTTTCAAGTGCCCATACAGGACTTCTTCCTCACAGACGAGGAATTTGACCAGAGGGAAGCTCAAACCAACGTTCATCACATCACTAACTCCACCGTGAACATCAATTCGAGCCCAGATGTTCTGATGGGGGTCATCGAGAATCAAAAGAAGATGCTCGATCAGCAGACTGAGCAAATCACCTGGCTGCGCAGTCAATTTGAACAGCTTACCAAAAACATAACAAAACTATGAGAAATAAAATTTATATTTTCACAGTATCGTCCCGCAAGTCATTCACGGCAATGACCTTGCGAGACCTCAAAAATGGTACAAAAACGGACATTTTAAGTCAAAAAACAGAGATATGTCGTATTGAATACTAACTATTTGCGGTCTTAAAAGCCCAAAATGGTAATCCAGTAATCCCGACATAAAAGACGAGAGGACAATAGGTAAAGCTTATTCCTCTCGTTTTTTTTTGCGTTTATTAACAACCAGTCATGCAAGATTTATTCTCTCCTTCGTTTTACACATAGAAAACAGTCTATACATGGACGGCACATCCTTTCGATCAAAAGAAAAACGAGGGCAATGTCCACCTATCGACAGGAAGACGACAATAGCAAGGTAATAATAATAATAATTTAAAACAATAACAAAAACAATGAAGAAGTTCACTATTTTATCATTCGTTGCAGCCCTGACAGCTGCATTCTCGTTCACATCATGCAACTCAGACAGCGACTCTTACACCCCTCCTACACTTGAGCAGCAGCAGTCTATGATCGAAGCACTCGGCTACTCACAGACGGGTGGAATAGTTTACTACAACGAGAACAAACTGAATTCAAAAGACGTGCTCGACACAATCCCTAACATTGTCGCTACTATCTCTAAAGAAACCAACAAAGACGACAATGGCAACACCAAGAACCTGTACGCTTCTGTATCTTTCAAATTTCCTGTTTCCATCCTGAGCAAATTTGTCGACGACGAGAAACTCGCAGCAGCCATTGCGGATATGGATGACGTAAACCTAAAGGTAAATCTTGTACCTTACTTGTATAGCACACAGACTTTCATCGCCAACTCTTACGATTTGGAACTCGGCGACATCACAACAGCAGACAAGGAATACAAGAAGTTAACCGTAAAGTTCTACAACAACTATTGCGTTGGCGGCTATGAGACCAATTCCAAAAACAACAAGTACTTCTGCTTCTACATGCAGCCTGCCTACATCTACGCAAACGGCAAACAGACAAGCCTGCTGAAGGCCAACAAATTCAACAACACAGATTATCCTGCAATCTTCCAGTTCACTACCGATAAGTAAACAAGAAGATGTAAAAAGTTATCATGCTTTAAAAAGTACTCTCTGAATTATAAAACATTCCGGAAACGGAAAAGGGTGCATCGACAGCCATGTCGAATGCGCCCTTCTTTTTATACCATCCTCGACTATAAAACTGATCGAGGGACGAAGAATACATGTAGTACTTGCTCTACCCCTTACGCCAGAGTTTGCTCATATCCTCGAGCGTCTTGCCCTTGGTCTCAGGTACAAGCTTCCATACGAAGATGGCTGCAATGATACAGATGGCACCATAGAGACCGTAAGTAAACCAATGGCCGAAATCGTCGCCAGGAGCAAGGTGCATATTGAACATAGGCACAAAAGTAGAACTGACGATAAAATTGAAAATCCACTGGAAGGCAACGGCAATGGCAACCGCAGCTCCACGGATGGTATTCGGGAAAAGCTCGGCAATAAGAACCCAAGCGATAGGCCCCCACGAGAACATGAAGCTGGCACTATAGACCATGATGCTAACCATGGTGACGGTACTCAAGGCATCATTTCCAAAGGTAAGAGCAACTCCTATCGCACCTACAGCCATCCCGATAGATCCCCAGATGAGCAGAGGTTTGCGACCCAACTTCTCTACAGTAAACACCGCAACAAGTGTGAACGATATGTTGACAACACCCATGATGACTGTCTGAACCATTGGGTTGCCCATCCCCATATCCTGGAAGATGCGAGGCGCATAGTAAAGCACCGCATTAATACCGACTGCCTGCTGGAACACAGAAAGCATAACGCCCACGAAGATGCACATGAAGCCATAAGAGAAGAGCTTCTCGGTTTTCTCGGTTACAGTATTCTTGATATCATGGATGATCTCTCGAGCTTTTTCCGAACCATTAATCCTGGAAAGAACACCCAAGGCCTTGTCGTCCTGCCCCACCATGACAAGATATCGAGGCGTTTCTGGTACAAAACAAATCAGGATAGTAAACAAGCCCGCAGGCACCATCTCGCTACCAAACATATAACGCCAACCCGTCTCGATAGTCCACTGAGCATCCACCATGTTGGCAATGGCACCGGCGGCATCATAGATAGGGTTGGCATGAGAACCCATAATCAAAAAGTTGACAAAATACACCACCAACTGGCCAAAGATAATGGCAAACTGGTTCCAGCTAACCAACATACCACGCACATTACTTGGTGCTATCTCGCCAATATACATAGGGCAAATGGCAGAAGCCATTCCCACACCGATGCCTCCAAGCACGCGATAGAAGTTGAACACGACAAGCAAAGTCCAGTCGGCTTGTCCATGAGGAAGGATATAACTTTCAGGCTCCATCGACCCCCAAGCTGAGAGGAAGAAGCAAATGCCCGCGAAAATAAGCGAACGCTTACGACCGAAATTGCTGGCGAAGAGTCCAGACAACGAACTACCGATAATACATCCTATCAATGCGCTTGAGGAAGTGAATCCGTGCATGACATCGGAATATTCGAAATCACCGGCACCATTGAAGAATGCCTGCAAACCTTTTTCGGCACCCGATATCACTGCGGTATCGTAACCGAAAAGCAAGCCGCCGAGCACGGCGACCATCACGATTGAGATAAGATAGGCCTTAGAGCCTTGTTGAGTTTGTTCCATTTTTTATTAGGTTTTGTTACATTAATACTCTATTAATACGCATTTTCTCATTAAATATTGCATATAATCTGCCTATTTCCCCAACTTTTTTCGTAAATTTGCAACCAAATTAGACTTTACACAACATGAACATAGCAGATTTTCTAAATAAGGAAGGACAGAAGAAAGGCTTTTCTTTCGAGGTTTTGCCCCCACTCAAGGGTAATGGAACGGAGGCCTTGTTCCGCACCATCGACGGTCTGCAGGAATTCGCCCCACGATTCATCAACATCACCACTCACCACAGTGAGTATGTGTACAAGGAACTGGACAATGGGCTGCTAACCCGCCAGCGCGTGCGTAGACGTCCTGGCACTATAGCCATCGCAGGAGCCATACAGAACAAATACGACATTCCTGTCATCCCACACATCATCTGCAGCGGTGCATCGAAGGAAGACATCGAGTACGAGTTGCTCGACCTGCAATTCTTAGGAATCTCCAACGTGCTCGTGCTCCGTGGCGACAAGGCCAAGGAAGACCGACAGTTCACCCCTACTCCCAATGGGCATGCCCATGCCACCGATCTGTTGAAACAGATAAAACAGTTCAACGAGGGATTCTTCATGGACGGAACACCCATCAAGCACCCTGGCGAGAAATTCTACTGCGGAGTAGCCTGCTATCCTGAGAAGCACGAGGAGGCTCCCAACTTGGAGCAAGACCTCCTGCACCTGAAGGAGAAACAAAATCTTGGCGCATCTTATGCCGTAACCCAACTTTTCTACGACAACCAGAAATTCTATGAATTTGTGGAGAAAGCCCGCAAGAAGGGAATTACAATACCCATCGTTCCTGCCATCAAGCCTTTCGCCAAGCTCTCGCAACTTACCATGGTGCCCAAGACCTTCCATTGCGACATTCCGGAAGAACTGGCCCAAGAGGTTCTGAAGTGCAAGACCGACGAAGATGCAAAAGAGCTCGGCATAGAGTGGACGACGGCCCAGGTGAAAGACCTCTTTGAGCATGGCTACAGGCATGTGCATTTCTTCACAGTATCGGCAGTAGAAAGCGTGAAGCAGATAGCTAAGATTCTGTTTTGAACAAACAACGATTAAAGTATATAGATGAAATTCAGCGAAGTAATAGGACAGCAGGACGTGAAAAGCCGTCTGATGCAGATGGTGGCAGAACACCGTGTGCCCCACGCCCTGCTCTTCTGCGGTCCGCAAGGCTGTGGCAAATTGGCCATGGCGCTTGCCTTTTCCAGCTACCTGCTGGGGGAAAGGGAGGATGCAGAAGATGAATCTCCACAGACCAGGCGCGCCACCTCCATGCTTCGCAAATGGGAACATCCCGACCTACACTTCACCTACCCTACCATCAAGCTTGCCAGCATGGGCGACCATGCACCCGTGAGCCTCGACTTCGCAAGGGAATGGCGGGAAATGTTGCTCAGCGAGGCTTCCTATCCGCAAATCAACGATTGGATAAGTCGAATGGGCAAGACAAGCAGCGAAAAAGACGGCAACAAGCAAGCCATCATCACGGTGGAAGAGAGTGAAGCCATCAGTCATAACATAAGCCTGATGTCAAGCCAGGGAGGTTATAAAATCAGCCTTATATGGTTGCCCGAGCGCATGAACATACAATGTGCCAACAAGATGCTGAAGCTCTTGGAGGAGCCTCCAAAACAAACCCTTTTCCTTCTGGTAAGCGAACAGCCCGAGCTGTTGCTCGAAACCATCAGAAGCCGCACACAACGCATCGACTTCAAGAAGATAGGCGCTCTGGAACTCGAGCAGGCACTCATAGAGCGACGAGGTCTCGACAAGGAAACAGCACACCGTATGGCGAGAATCGCCAACGGCAGCTGGAACAAGGCACTCGAGGAACTGGATGCTGGCAACGAGAACCAACAGTTCCTCGACCTCTTCATCATGTTGATGCGATTGGCATACATGCGCAAGATACACGACCTGAAGAAATGGTGCGATGTAGTGGCGGCGTTCAACCGAGAGAAGCAGAAGCGCATGCTCGACTACTTCACGCATATGCTCAGGGAGAGCTTCATGTACAACTTCCATCAGCAAGAGCTCGTCTATATGACGCAGGAAGAGGAGAACTTTGCCAAGAACTTCGCCCGCTTCATCAACGAGGCCAACATCATCGACATATTCCACCTATTCGAAGAATGCAAGGCGATGATAAACCAGAACGCAAACGCCAAGATTATCTTCTTCGACATGGTGCTGAACATCATCGTCATGCTTATCAGAAAATAAGAGGAAACAAAACGACAAAAACGACAAAAGGCGCAAGCCTTACAATATATACAAACAACATAACATATACAACACTTAGAATAATAAAAAATAGAAGCATCGTGGACTACAAGAATATGAAATTCAGAATGTTCAATGGTTGCGACCGAGGATTATGCAAATGCGCTGTAGGTCGACAAGACCACCAATTGAACACATACGACTGGCTCGCCGACGTACCAGGCAACGCCGAGAGCACCGATCTCGTGGAAGTGCAATTCAAGAATACACGCAAGGGATACTACCACAACGTGAACAACCTGGACCTGAAGAAGGGCGACGTAGTAGCCGTGGAAGCCACCCCTGGACACGACATTGGTGTGGTGACCCTGACGGGGAGACTCGTGAAACTGCAAATAAAGAAAGCCAACCTGCGCTCCGCCGACGACATCAAACGCATCTACCGCATAGCCAAGCCCGTTGACATCGAGAAGTGGGAAGAGGCCAAGAGCCGCGAGCACGGCACAATGATACAGAGCCGGCAAATAGCCAAAGACTTGGGACTGAAGATGAAGATTGGCGATGTGGAGTACCAAGGGGACGGCAACAAGGCCATCTTCTACTACATAGCCGACGAGCGAGTTGACTTCCGCCAGCTTATCAAGGTGTTGGCTGAAACTTTCCATGTGCGCATCGAGATGAAGCAGATTGGCGCGCGACAGGAAGCAGGACGCATCGGAGGAACAGGACCGTGCGGACGAGAGCTGTGTTGCGCCACCTGGATGAAAAACTTTGTGAGCGTAGGCACCAACGCAGCCCGTTTCCAGGACATCTCGCTCAACCCACAGAAGTTGGCTGGCATGTGCGCCAAACTCAAATGCTGTCTTAACTACGAGGTAGACAACTATGTGGAAGCCAGCAAGAAGCTGCCTCCGAAGGATGCGCTCCTGCAGACAGCCGACAGCGAATACCACCAGTTCAAGGTAGACATCTTGTCTGGTCTCATCACCTACTCCACCGACAAGAACTTGGCCTCCAACCTGGAGACCATCAGCTCCGAACGTGCATGGGAAATCATCAAGATGAACAAGGACGGCGAAAAACCGCTGAGCCTCATCGAGAATGGCAAGGCAAAACCAGCCCCCAAGTCGAGCGACCTCTTGGCAGAGGCTGACTTGAGCCGTTTTGACAAGGCGAAGAAGAAAAAGAAGAACAACAACCGCCAAAACAACCGGAAGCGAACCGTACAGGGAGAGAACCGCCAGCAAGGTGAAAACCGTGCCGACGACAAACAGCTGGGCGAAAACCGCCAAAATCGCCAGCAGAACAATCGCAGACGAAACAACAACCGTCCTCGCCCACAAATGGGAGAAAACAACAAGGAAGAGGTCAACAAGGCTAAAGCCAATAAAGAAAAAGCCAACAAGGGCGGAGAGAGCAAGGCTCCAAACAAAGAATAACAGAACGGTCCTTCCTGTGATTTGCGACAACAAAGCCACGGAAGGGAAACAAAACTTAGAGCAAGACATGAAATGAAGCGACGGGGCTATAACATAAGTATTATCATGGGGGCTGTGATGCTCTTCCACTCGTGCAGCGAAACTTTGGTGTACGACCAATACGAGCATACCCCTATCACAGGGTGGGAGAAGAACGACGTGCTCTCGTTCGACATCCCGCCGTTGAAGGCATCAGGCACGTACGAGCAACAGCTGGGACTCAGGGTGACTGGAAACTACCCTTTCATGGGGCTGACGCTTATCGTAGAACAAAGCATCTTTCCGAAAGCCAAAGTTCAAAACGCCAGGAAAGTTGATAAATCGGACACCATACAATGCGACTTGATAGACAAGAGCGGAGCCACCAAGGGGCAAGGCATCAGTTTTTATCAATACAACTTCCCCATCAACACCTACGACTTCACATCCGGCGACTCCATCCACATCACTGTCAAGCACAACATGAAGCGAGAGATTCTTCCTGGCATCAGCGACATCGGAATCAAGATGAACCGCATGGGAGAATAAGACAAGCGCGACATCCATGATGCCAAAGGGCAAAAGCAGAATGTAACATTCGCTTTTGCCCTTTTTCGATTTCTTATATTATCCTGTTGCTCCCTCACGCGCTCGCCAAGTTTCTCCCCGCATCGATTCTGAGGAAGATAAAGAGAAGAATGGTAAAACCCCAGAGCGACGACCCACCGTAACTGAAGAACGGGAGAGGAATACCTATGACAGGTGTGAGCCCCAACACCATACCTACATTGATAAACAAATGGAAGAGGAAGATACTGAGCACACAATAACCATACACACGCCCAAACTTAAAAGGTTGTCGCTCGGCAAGAATGATCAGCCTGATTATCAAAGCCAGGAAAAGCAGCAACACACCTGCAGAGCCCAAGAATCCTTCCTCCTCGCCCACGGTACAGAAGATGAAGTCGGTGTCCTGCTCGGGCACGAATTTCAGTTTGGTCTGCGTGCCATTGAGGAAGCCTTTTCCCTGCAGGCCTCCCGAACCTATCGCTATCTCACTTTGGTGCACATTATAACCAGCGCCAGCCAAGTCTTCCTCCAGTCCCAAAAGTACATTGATACGCACACGTTGGTGAGGTTCCATCACATTGTTGAGCACATAGTCGGCCGAATAGAAGAATGCCAAGGAGCCCAAGGCGAAGACGGCTATGACATAATAATTTCTGATGCGAGAGGCCAAGCCCTGATAAAGAAGAAAACCTATAAGAAGCAAACTTACGCCAAGTTGGACATAGGTTACATCGAAAGGAATGACATAAACCGAGAACAGCAGGCATCCCAATGTTATGCCCACGGCATAGAGAAGCATCTGCAAAGTTTGCCGCCCGTTATGGACATAAGTGCCCACCATGCCTGCGGAGAAGACTTGCACAAGCAGAAGCACCACAAACTCGCCCACCGACGTTTGTCCATCCCACATCATCACATTTTCGTACTTCACTCCTACCACGAAATAAAGCACCATGGCAACGGCAGTGAAGAGAACGCCACCAGGCATTCCCTCACGATAGAACATGAGGAAAAAGGCTGAATAAACGAGGGCCGACCCTGTTTCCCGCTGTCCCACGATGCATATCATCGGCAAGACAATGATAAAGGCTGCCACACAAAAGTCCTTCATGCGATGGATATTAAAGCCATAGCTCGACATGAATTTGGAAATGGCAAGTGCCGTGGCAAACTTGGCGAACTCGGCAGGCTGCAGTCGCAACGGACCGAGCACAAGCCACGACCGCGACCCCTTGATGCTATGCGGGTTGAAGATCGTGGCAAATAGCAGCAACACCAAGGCCGCATAGATGACATACGAAAAGGTGTCGTAGAACCTGTCGTCGAGCAACAAGATGACCAAGCCAAGCATGATCGAGGTTCCTATCCAGATAATCTGCATCCCCGAACGAGAGTCAAGGCTGAAAATATCATTGTCGCCATAGGTATAGCTGGCGCCACATACGCTTATCCATCCAAAGGCGAGAAGCGCCAGATAGATGCCTACCGTCCACCAGTCGAGCGAACGAAGCACGCCTTGTTGTCTGTTGTCTGTTTGAACCATGTTACTTATTCAAGTTTTAGCGAGTTCGGAATTTTCACAAGTCTTTGAAGAGGCGGTCGCTTCCGTTGGCCGGCAAGGAAAGCCACCACACGATTTTTCCGCCCATTTACCTGCTGCTTGAGCCATAGGCGATTCTCCTTGCCTGCATCTGTGCTGCCTGAGACTCCGAGGCCGGCGACAGCTTGCCCTTGATGTATTGCTCCATCATGAGTCCGCCAATAGGAACGCCATAGTCGGCTCCCCATCCTCCATTCTCCACATATACGGCGATGGCAATCTTTGGATTGTTCATGGGCGCAAAGCCCATGAACACGGAGTGGTCGTGGCCGCGGTTCTGCGCCGTTCCCGTCTTGCCGCAAGGCTCGAAGTCGTAACGCGCAAGCATCCTGCACGTTCCCTTCAGCGCCGAGCTGCGCATACCCGCCACCACATAGTTGTATGCCTTTCTCGAAGCCATCGTATAGTGCCGGCGAGTGTAGAGGGGGTCGAGCGGCTCGCCCTCCACCTTGCGCACCACGTGGGGCGCATAATAATATCCCCTGTTGGCAATGGTGGCTCCCAGGTTGGCTATCTGCAGCGGGGTGAGGTTCACCTCTCCCTGCCCGATGGAGATGCTGATGATGGTCAGTCCGTTCCACGAGCCGTGGTAAGCCTTGTCGTAGAATTCCGCATTGGGAATCAACCCTCGTTTCTCGCCTGGCAGGTCGATGCCAAGCTTGTATCCGAAGCCCATGCTCTTCATATAGTCGCGCCAGGTGTTCATCGCCACTTGCACGTTAGGATACTTGCGCCTGTTGCTCATCATGTAATAGAGTCCCCAGCAGAAATAACCGTTGCAGGAAGTGCTGATGGCATCCACGAGCGCAATGGGCGAAGGGTGCCCGTGGCATCCCACGTGAAGCCCCTTGTAAGAGAATCCATGATGGCAGGGGAAAGCCGTGCTCGGCGTGATGATTCCTTCGGTGAGATAAGTCAGAGCCTGGGTGGTCTTGAAGGTGGAGCCTGGTGGATACTGTCCCATGATGCTTCGGTTGAGCAGCGGTTTCCAAGGGTCGTGCGAAAGATATCGGTGCATCTTGCCGCGCATCTTGCCCACCAACTTACGCGGGTCGTAAGACGGCGACGACACCATGGCAAGCACCTCTCCCGTGCGTGGGTCGATGGCCACGATGCTGCCTATCTTGCCCTGCAGGAGCCTCTCTCCAAGAGCCTGCAGGTTCAGGTCGATGCCCAACGTGAGGTCTTTGCCCGCCACTGGGCGGCGGTCGAACTTGCCATGCTGGTAGCTTCCCTGTATTCGCCCGTGGGCATCGCGAAGCTTTATCTTGATGCCCTTCTCCCCCCTGAGCTGTTTCTCGTAGTATTTCTCCACGCCGAGCTTGCCTATGTAGTCGCCAGGCTGGTAATAGCTGTCGTCCTCTATGTCGCTCTCCGACACCTCGCCCACATCTCCGAGCACATGGGCGGCATAGGGGTAGGCGTATTCACGTATGCTTCGCTTCTGCACATAGAAGCCCGGGAAGCGGAACATCTTTTCCTGGAACACACTGAACTCCTTGTCGGACAGCTGCCCCATGAAGAGCTGCTGGGTGTATCGGGAATACCCCGGGTTCTTGGAACGATCCTTGATGTCGTTCATGCGTTGTATGAAAAACTCCTTGCTGATGCCAAGCGAGTTGCAGAAGTCCATCGTGTCGAGTCTTCCGCTCTCCTCGTTCATCACCACCATGATGTCGTAAGACGGCTGGTTGTACACCATCAGCTTGCCGTTTCTGTCGTAGATTGCGCCACGCGACGGAAATTCCACCTGCTTGAGGAAGGCGTTGCTGTCGGCGTTTTTCTTATAGTCGTCGCTCATAATCTGCAACGCAAAGAGCCGAATGATGTAAATGGTCACGATTCCTATGGCCACTCCACCTATCACAAACTTACGTTTCTCAAGATTATAATCGATCATAATACCTATTTATATCATTTACCCTTGCTCTCTCAATCCTATGTACCACCTTTATATATATTACATATCATCATTCCATGTGCTTGTTCCACGGGGGGGCGAAGAGAGAAGGCGAAGGAGGGGCAAGCCCCTAACTCTACTTGTGCACGTTCTCGATGGCCATCAGCAACACATAGGTGAGAGCCGCACTGCCCACGATGCATTCCAGCCACTGCAACCAATTAAAGAAATTGAAGGTTTCGAGCGTGAAAAAGAGCAGGCAATAAATCACCACGATGGCGAGCGAATACCAAAAGTAAGCGCTTCCAAGCGTACGCACGCCTGGAAGCAAATCGTCGGAGCTGTCGCGGGGCAGGAACAGCTCGAGCAGATAAGGCTGCAAGAGAGCTATCGCCGTCATGGAGCCCGCCGCCACGCCTGGAGTGTTGGCGAATACATCGACACCCAGCCCCAGGGCGAAGCTCCACAGCAACACTTGCCAGCGGGGCGTGTTGCGACGAAAGTGGAGCACGAACATGATGTACAGAAGCGGCGTGGCGCAATGGAACAGGTGTATGTGGTTACACACCAGTCCTTGCACCACCAGGAGGGCGAAGAACACTCCCCATCGCTTAACTATATCTATACTCATTTTTCAAAAAGAATTGAAAAAGTGTTGTCTTTTTAAAAGAAAATCAGTTTCCGTCTCTGCGAAACGGCAGCGCGCACGCAGCTACTGCGGCTTGATTGAATCCTGGGCGGCCCGCATCAAGTCGACGCGCTCCTGCAATGCCGAATCGTCGACAAGGCACACGTCGCGCAAGCGGGCGAAGTCGGTGGAAAGCCTTACCTGCACACGATACGACAAGCCATCGGCCGAATTGAACACATGCAACACCTTCCCCACCATTACTCCTGGAGGAAAGACGGATGAATATCCACTCGTCACCACATTGTCGCCCAACTTGAAGTGGGCGTGCCTCGGCACGTCTTCGAGATAAGCCAACTGCGAGGAGCCTCCCCGCCAGCGCAAATAGCCGAAATACCCCCTGCGCTGTATGGTGCAGCTGATGTTGGAGCGGCTGTTGAGCACGGGGATGACGATGCTGTAATGCTTCGACACCAGGTAGACGATGCCCACCACGCCCAAGCCGCAAACCACGCCCATATCTCGCTTCACCCCGTCGGCTGAGCCCTTGTCTATGGTGACGAGGTTGTCGTACCTGTTCACCATGTTGGCCACGACCTTGGCGGGAAAGAGCCTGCATCCCTGGAACGGCGCCATGCCCGACAAGCGCGCCACGGCCGAATCCTTGCTGTGGGTGAGGCTGGCTATGCTGTCGTCGAGCAACCTTATCTGCTGCTCCAGGTAGGCATTGCGCTGGGTGAGCTGGCTGTTGACGCTCGAAAGCGAGAAATAGCTCTCCACCGCCGAGTCCCACTCGTACATCTTGCCCGCCACGGCATTGGCCGACGAGAACCACACGCTGCCCTGGTAACTATTGTACCTGAAGAGCAACACCATGCTCGCCACCTCAAGCACAAAGAATACAAACCAATGGTTGTGCTTCGCCAGAAACTCTATAAGGTTGTGCATATTATGCTATATAGGATTCTCCGAGAGTCAGACATCCGCTTACCTCATCAGGAACGAGAAGCGGTCCACGTTCTTCAAGGCGATGCCCGCGCCCTTGGCCACGCTGTGCAACGGATCCTCGGCGATGTGGAAAGGAATGTTGATCTTGGCTGTGAGACGTCTGTCGAGGCCACGGAGCAAGGCTCCACCACCAGAGAGCCAGATGCCGTTCTTCACGATGTCGGCATAGAGCTCGGGAGGGGTGTTCTCCAGCGCGGAGAGCACGGCGTTCTCTATCTTTGCCACCGTCTTGTCCAGGCACTGGGCTATCTCCTGATAGCACACGGGCACTTCCATGGGCAGCGCCGTGATGCGGTTTGGGCCGTGCACGATGAAGTCCTCGGGAGCCTCTTCGCCCAGGTCGGTCAGGGCAGAGCCCACGTGAATCTTGATACGCTCGGCCATGCGCTCAGAAACCTTCACGTTGTGCTGACGGCTCATGTACTCCTGGATATCGGCTGTGAGGTCGTCGCCAGCAGTACGAATGGAGTTGTTGGACACTATCCCACCGAGAGAAATCACGGCGATTTCGGTAGAACCACCACCTATATCAACTATCATGTTGCCCTCTGGTGCCTCCACGTCGATACCAATACCGATAGCGGCAGCCATAGGCTCGAAAATCAAGTAAACGTCACGACCGTCGGCATGCTCGGCAGAGTCGCGCACGGCACGAAGCTCCACCTCGGTAGAGCCAGAAGGCACACCGATAACCATGCGGAGTGAAGGTGAGAACAGACGGCTTCCAGTGTGAACCATCTTGATGAGTCCACGCATCATCTGCTCGCAGGCAGTAAAGTCGGCGATAACACCATCGCGCAAAGGACGGATTGTACGAATGTTATCATGAGTCTTCTCGTACATCATCTTCGCCTTCTCGCCCACGGCAATCATCTTGTCGGTGCGGCGGTCGAGGGCCACGACCGAAGGTTCGTCCACCACGATCTTGTCATCGCTGATAATGATGGTGTTGGCGGTGCCCAAGTCCATTGCGATTTCCTGAATAAATGAAAAAAATCCCATTTTCCTTTTATAAAATGTAATACTAATATTTTTAAGCTTAAAAAATTCAATCTCCTTTAAAGACACTATCCGAGATGCCTTTCTTTCATTGAAGCAAAAGCATCTCGGAAGATTATCTTATAGGCTTGAGAGAGTTCCATCGGATTACTCCTCAGGCAAGATTACTTGGCAAACCAAGCGTGGATGGCAGTGTCGTAACGAGAGCTTACGCTGAAGGCCCGCTCTGCAAACATCTTGCGATCCTCGATGTCGGTCTCGGCTCCCTTCTTCTTGAGGATGTCGAGGAGCACGCTGTACTCAGCCTTGCTTGGCACGATGACCACGTCCTTGAAGTTCTTGGCCCCGGCACGAATCAAAGAGATGCCACCTATGTCGATCTTCTCGATGATGCCGGCGTCGCTCGCACCGCTCGCCACGGTCTGCTCGAATGGATAGAGGTCGACGATGACGAGGTCGATGGCTGGAATCTCGTATTCCTCCATCTGCTTCTGGTCGCCCTCGTTGTCGCGGCGAGCCAAGATGCCTCCAAATATTTTAGGGTGAAGAGTCTTCACACGACCACCGAGGATAGATGGGTATGTGGTGACATCCTCCACTTTCTGACATTCATAACCGAGGGACTCGATGAACTTCTGAGTACCACCAGTGCTCAGGAACTTGACCCCCTCTTCGTTCAACTTGGCGAGCAACTCGTCCAAGCCATCCTTGTGGAAGACAGACACCAAAGCAGTCTTGATTTTCTTTGTTTCAGCCATTGACTATTGATATTTTGAATAGAGTTTTACCTACTATTGAGTTCCACTTACCGAGCCGCTTTTACCCGACCCTTGAAATATGGCGCAAAAATACAAAGAATATTTGAAACCACCAAATTTCAACGTGTGATAATTACATATTTTAAGGGATATTTGCGATAAGTCAAGAAACAGGTTGCTTTCTGACGCTGACACTGACAGTCCAATTTTCCGCTTCCCCCACTTTCACTTTTCTCCTTCAACATTGTTGCGAGATGTTTTTTGCCGAGAGTGTGTCTTGCCAAGAGATTTTTCTAAGGCGAGAGACGAAGCGAGGATTAAAAGCAAAGAATTGTTAATAATATTTTTATATTTATATATATATTTATTTATATATATATAAATATAAACTTTCTCTATCACCCTTTTCCCTCGGAAGGGGAGAAGCGGAAAATTGGACTGTCAGTGTCAGCGTCAGAATTTTTGGGGATAAAACATAGGATTACGAGCCATAACTTATAGTCTTCTTCCCCACAAAACTATGAGTAAGGAAATTCAACTACACCTTTTAGCCATCTCTGCAGAAAATCGCAGATTATCACATACTAAAATTTGGCAGTTTCAAAAAAAAGTCGTATCTTTGCCGCAACTAAACACCGCCCGATCCAATGGTCGCAATCCTTTCACAGAATCCAAAGGAAATATTCACTAAAAACGAGGAACTATGGCAACAAGAGGACGTAACATCTGCAACACGCTCAAGGCCATCCGCAAGCAGATAGCGGATGCCAACGGCATAGAGTATTCGCCCGAGGAATGCCACTTCAATGGCGAATGCAAGGGAACTTGCCCGAAATGCGAGCAAGACGTGAGGGACTTGGAGCATGAGCTGCGACTCCGAGAGACGGCAGGGAAAGCCATCAAGGTCGCAGGCATCGCCGCAGGACTCGTCGCCATGACCGCTTGTTCGGATGGTAAGCCACAGCGAAATGTCCCTAACACTCCCGAAAGTCAGCCAACAGCCTTGCAAGAAGATTCGATCGACCCAACAATGATGAACGGAGAAATCGACCATACCAAGCCTATCAAGCAAGTAATCGTCAAAAAGTTTACCCCACCGAAAGAAGACATGACCAGAGGTGCAGCCCCTGTCATAAGAAAAGACAAGCAAGACAAGGCCATCGTTACCCACCCCGCCATTGCCGCAGACTCCACCGAGAACAGCAAGATATTTGGCGCAATGGAGGAAATGGCATCATTTCCTGGCGGTAGAGCCGCTTGCATGCAATACATCGCAGATAACATACGTGCTCCAAAGGAATGCCTCGAAGGCATAGCTTCAGGTAGAGTTATCCTTGGCTTCACCGTCAACGAGGACGGAAGTCTGAGCGACATCAAGGTGATGAGAAGCCTTACACCAGCCCTCGACGAGGAAGCCATTCGAGTGGTGAAAAGTATGCCGAAGTGGAATCCTGCCAAGCAAAACGGCAAAGCCATCAAATCAAAATTCACACTCCCTGTCACTTTTCGCTGGCAATAAAAAGCAAAAGCTATGTCCAACAAGCCCATTTCCGCCCCACTCATTTGCATCGACCGCCACCGCCTCACGATAGACGGCGAGGGAGTCACCACGCTCGTGGCATTCCATGGTTGCCCTCTCCATTGCAAGTATTGCCTCAATCCCCATTGCCTATACCCCAACGGCATATGGCAGGAGATGGACACGGAGTTATTGATGATGAACGTGGAGATGGACCATCTCTATTTCTTGGCGACAGGAGGAGGCATCTGCTTCGGAGGAGGCGAACCGCTCTTGCGAAGCTCGTTCATCAAGGTTTTTTGCGAGCAATGCCCTGAGGAATGGAGCTTTACGATGGAAACAAGCCTCAACGTGCCACGCCATCACTTGGAGGAAGTAGCCCCCTACATCGACTCCTTCATCATCGACATCAAGGACATGAACCCCGCCATCTACCGAGCCTACACTGGCAAGGACAACCTGCAAGTCATCGCCAACCTCGCCTGGCTCTCCACTCATGCCAAACACAAGGAGCGCACCATCATCCGTCTTCCCCTCATCCCCAGTTTCAACACCGAGGAGGACAGGAGGCACAGCCGAGAGGTCTTGGAGCAAATGGGCTTTGAGCATTTCGATGAGTTCGAGTATGTATTAAGATAGAAAGCGTATTATGCGTTTTTTGCATATCACTCGCCTATTACACACAACAAAAGCCCTAAGTCTCAGAACAATACTCCGAGACTTAGGGCTTTCAAATTATTGGGATTTTTATAGCATTATCTTACCACTCCACTTTCTCGTTCAAGATAACGCCATCAGTGGCATCCTCCTGAGTGAAAGTAGCACCACGATACTGCACGCAGAGCATCACCAATGGTTCGGTACCATTGTTGCGAACGGAGCGCTTGCCGGCAGGAGCCACTCTTACCACGCTTCCCTCTGTGATAGGGAACACCTTGCCATCCACCTGGAACTCGCCCTTGCCACTGAGGAAGAAATACAACTCCTCGTGGTTCTTGTGGGTATGGAGGAAGCCTGTCTCTGTGCCAGGAGCGAACGACTGGAAGGAGAACTCACCACCCGTTGCGCCAACCAATGCGCCTCCGAATACCTTGCCAGGGATTTTAATATCTGGACCCATCTCCAACACGTACTCGTTCAAATCGCTCAACTTGCCGAAATCTACGGCTGTCACATTCTCTGCCTTGATAATAGTCTTTGTCTCTTTCATTGCTTAAAATATTTAATCTTGTTCTTTTTAAAATTTTGTTATTCCGACTGGCACCTTGCCATCGTTTGACGGTGCAAAAGTACTACGATTTTTCCATTCCTGCAAGAGGAAACTTCTGCGTTGGTTACTTACCCAGAGGTAACTATTGTTGATTATCAAGCACAAAGATTTTAGCGATTTAAAATACTTTAACTTAGGAAAGCAGCAATAATTCGAGAAAGTTAGTTACTTTTGCATACTAATATTGAAAATAAAGCAATTATGAGCAATCAGATAACAGATAAAATCATCCAAGACTGCCCCATCCGCAATGTCTTGGCACACATTTGCGGCAAGTGGTCGTTGCTGGTCATCTACGTGATGCACCAACACGAGAGCATTCGCTTCAACGCCCTCAACCGAGCCATCCCCGACATCTCGCAGAAGGTGCTGACCTCCACCCTCCGCTCGTTGGAGGCAGATGGTTTCGTCACCCGGAAAGTCTATGCAGAAGTGCCGCCTAGGGTGGAATACGCCCTTACCGACCGTGCCCGCTCTTTCCTTCCCTTGGTGGAAAGCATGATAACATGGGCTAAAAGCAACATGGCGGGGATATTGAAGGACAGAAGCAAAGCGATGGCTTAAACAAGGCGAAGGCTTAAGCAGCACAAATGGACATTCAGCCATTTTGTCTGAAATCTTATTCAAAAAAGCGACAAACGCCTCATTTTCAAGACATTTTGTCAGAAAATCATATCTCGGCACGTAATTCGCTTAAATCTCCAACGAAAGCTGAAAGCTAAGAATGAGAGCAAGGCTGAGAGCATGAGAAATGCTCGAAACCATCCCTCATGAAACTCTAGCAAGAAGCTTTCATCCACCGCTCTATCTGCGATGGAAGCAAACATCTTCCGATGACAAACAAACATCATTGGATGATGGAAGCAAACATTAAAAATAATAAATAACGAAAAATAATTAACTCAGAAAGGAGATTAAAGATATGACATTCGACAAATTTACAATCAAGGCGCAAGAAGCGGTGCAAGCCGCCGTGAACACAGCGCAGCGAAATGGTCAGCAGACCATCGAACCGGTGCATCTTCTCAGCGGTATCATCGAGAAAGCACCTGATGTAACCAACTATATCTTCCAGAAGCTCGGCATGAACCCTCAACAGATCGACATGCTCTTGCGTCAGGAGATGCAGCACCTGCCTCGTGTGCAGGGCGCTGGACAGCCATACCTCTCTAATGATACCAACCAGATTCTCATGGGCGCAGAGGACATGGCAAAGAAGATGGGCGATGAGTTCGTGAGCGTGGAGCCTATCCTGCTCGCCATCGTCAAAGGTAATTCTACCGCCGCTCGCATCCTCAAGGACGCTGGCGCCAACGAGAAGGACATGCTCTCAGCCATCAAGGAGTTGAGACAAGGTCAAAACGTGAAGAGCCAGAGCGCCGACGAGAACTATCAGAGCCTCGAAAAGTACGCCAAGAACCTCGTGGAGCAAGCCAGAAGTGGCAAGCTCGACCCTGTTATCGGCCGTGACGAGGAGATTCGCCGTGTGCTTCAGATTCTGTCTCGCCGTACCAAGAACAACCCTATCTTGATCGGTGAGCCTGGTACGGGTAAGACCGCCATCGTGGAGGGCTTGGCAGAGCGTATCGTCAGAGGCGACGTGCCTGAGAACTTGAAGAACAAGCAACTCTATTCGCTCGACATGGGCGCACTCGTGGCTGGTGCCAAATACAAGGGTGAGTTCGAGGAGCGCTTGAAGAGCGTCATCAAGGAGGTGACCAACGCCAACGGCAACATCATCCTCTTCATCGATGAGATTCATACCCTCGTGGGTGCAGGCGGTGGCGAGGGTGCCATGGATGCAGCCAACATCTTGAAGCCAGCCTTAGCTCGTGGCGAATTGAGAGCCATCGGTGCCACTACCCTCAACGAGTATCAGAAGTACTTCGAAAAGGACAAGGCATTGGAGCGTCGATTCCAAACCGTGATGGTCAACGAGCCTGACGAGGTGGATGCCATCAGCATCCTCCGTGGTATCAAGGAGCGTTACGAGAACCACCACAAGGTGCGTATCCAGGACGATGCTTGTATCGCAGCCGTCAAGCTATCAGAGCGTTACATATCTGATAGATTCCTCCCAGACAAGGCCATCGACTTGATGGATGAAGCCGCCGCAAAACTCCGTATGGAGCGTGACTCCGTGCCTGAGGAGCTCGACGAGATAACCCGTCACTTGAAGCAACTCGAAATAGAGCGCGAGGCCATCAAGCGTG
>DJOI01000048.1:0-152 GCA_002439605.1 Candidatus Segatella mututuai
TTCTCCAAAGACATCCTGCAGAGCAGGTGTCCAAGCCCAAATCGGGTAAAAAGTGCCATTAAATTAGTTCGCAATGAACTTTTAACACTTAAGATGTTTGATAACTCGGAAAAATTGCTTAATTTTGCATCCATAACAGTTACTCTTTAAAT
>DJOI01000048.1:214-5764 GCA_002439605.1 Candidatus Segatella mututuai
TTGGCAACAAAGTAGTAGAAGGACTGCAGGTTGGCTGACTTTTGTGCTGTGTTTAAGGCGCATGCCCATGATAACAACTCAGCACCCCTCTTTAAGGTAACTATTCAGCTACCCCATGCAAAGTTAGTTAAAGAAACATAAAAACAGGAAGTCTTTTTGCTTATTTGCCCGAAAANNGGGGTGGGAAACTTTAGTAACATTATATATTTGCGATTTATAGAGTTATATTTGCGATTTAGTTCAACTTCTACAAGTTATCAAAAAATATATATAGCAAATTTTTATTATTATCACAGGATGCGTGCTATGTCAGTTAAAGAAATATAAAATAAAAGGCCTTTTTTGCTTATTTGCCCGAAAAGCAATACTTTTGCACACTGAAGCCCGTCAAGGTGCTCGCAGAAAAAGGAAAGGTGCTCGAGTGGCTGAAGAGGCACGCCTGGAAAGCGTGTAACCGGCAAAACCGGTTCGGGGGTTCGAATCCCCCTCTTTCCGCATACATATATAATATATTAAGGTATATATGAAGACAAATCCTTTTATTGCACGTTTGGCAATATTGACATTCACTCTTGTTGCTTCTTCTATGCCGTTGATGGCGCAGGAAGAATCAATGGGAATTCATCAAGCTCTTAAGACCAAGTTTATAGAAGGCAATGCTGGCTTCATGTCGTTGGTGGCTGTTGCCTTGGTGGTTGGTTTGGCATTCTGCATAGAGCGCATTCTCTATCTCAGTCTTTCAGAAATCAATGCCAAGCAACTCATGCTCGACATCGACAACCGTATGGCAGAAGGCAGGGTGGAGGAGGCAAAGGATCTGTGTCGCAACACGCGAGGACCTGTGGCCTCCATCTGTTACCAAGGGTTGATGCACATCGACGACAGTTTGGAAAACGTGGAGCGTTCGGTAGCCAGTTATGGTACCGTACAGGCTGCCAATCTCTCGAAGGGATGCTCGTGGATAACGTTGTTTATCGCTATGGCTCCCTCGCTCGGATTTTTAGGTACGGTCATCGGTATGGTGATGGCTTTCGACCAGATACAGCAGGCTGGCGACATCAGTCCCACCATCGTGGCTTCTGGAATGAAGGTGGCGCTTATCACCACCATCTTTGGTATCATTGTAGCCCTTATTTTACAGGTGTTCTATAATTACATCCTGTCTAAGATAGAGCATATCATCAGTCAGATGGAAGAATCGTCCATCACGTTGATGGACATAATAGCCAAGTATAAGCATGAGAATCAAGCATCTTAAGGACTTGGGCACAGAAAGGCTCTCGCAGCGACTGCTGTATACCCTGGTAGGAGCATCGGCGGTGGTTTTCGCTTTGTTCTACTTGGTAGGTTATGACCTGCCATTCGACGATAACCCCGACTTCAATGCCCCTCTTTTCACCGATGTGCTCATCATGCTCATGGCGTTTGTCGTTCTATTGGCATTGTGCATGATTGGTTTCTCAGCATGGCGAAGCTATCGTTCTGGCAGTCGGCAGGATGCTGTGGTCAATGGTGTGCCTGCCCGCAAGATAGCCCGCATCACGTGGCTTTCCACCTTCGGTGTGCTCGTCATAGGCTTTGCTGTTGGCTCTTCCGCTCCGATGCTGGTCAATGGCAATGATTATAACGATTGGTTTTGGTTGAAGCTGAGCGACATGTTTGTGCTTGCTTCTGTCGTTTTGTTGATAGCAGCCATAGGCGTGGTGCTCTTTGGTGTAACCCGTTATGTGCGTAAAGAACGAAAGAAATGAAGCGTCTGCGTAAACCACATGGAGTACCGGGACTGAATACTACGTCTACAGCCGACATATCTTTTATGCTGTTGATATTCTTCCTTGTCACCACCTCGATGGATGTGGACAAGGGTTTGTTGCGCCAGTTGCCAGCCCCTGAGCCACAGCATCAGCAGCGGGTTTCGGTAGTCGACAAGACCGCACTCCTTCAACTTCATGTCACAGCCGACAATCTGTTGCTCTTGAACGACAGGTCTTTTCCTGTGTCCCACTTGCGGGATGAGGTGATAAACTTCGTGCATAGGTTGGGAAGCCGTCACCTCATCTCTATCGAGAGCGACCGAGAGGCTAACTACGACCTCTATTTCCAAGTTCAGAACCAGTTGATGATGGCATACTCGCAGTTGCGCAATGAGTATGCTCGCAAGCTATATGGCAAGGCCTTCTCCTTGTTGTCGAAACCCCAGAAGGACAAGGTTCGCAGCCTGTGCCCGCAGCGCATTACCGAGTCGTATGCTCATGCCAGGACCTTCCACGACAAGAGTGTGAGTGCTGATGCCGAAGAGAAGAAAGGGGGTGACGCATGAGTATGTTCGGTCGTCGTGAGCACGAGATGCCAGGACTCAATACCTCCTCGTTGCCAGACTTGATTTTCACGGTATTGTTTTTTTTCATGATCGTTACCCACATGCGCCAGGTGACGCTCAAGGTCGACTATCGCGCCCCGCAGGGCAAGCAGCTCACCCGCCTTACGAAGAAGTCGGCGGTGTCTTACATCTATATTGGCAAACCTGTACAGTCGTTGTCGGGAAAGTTGGATGCCGAGACCGATTCGAGCGGAGTCTGCGTGCAACTCAACGACAAACTCGCCACGCCTGCTGAGGTGATGGATTATGTGTTGGCGGAGAAGCAACGTATGTCGGCAGAAGACCAGCGTCAGATGACCGTTTCCATCCGTGCAGACCGTCAAGTGCCCATGGGTGTGGTGATGGATGTCAAGCAAGCTTTACGTCAGGCAAGGGTGCTACGAGTAAACTATTCTGCCGTAGAAAAGGGTAAATAATATTAATTTATAATTATTTATGCACAAAAAGTTGCGTTTGTTAAAGTAATATGCTACCTTTGCACTAAATTAAACTTATTTTATGGCAAAGCAGTTATTAGATTACCTGGACAGGCAGATATTGAAACTGATATCACAAGACGCACGTATCCCTTTCCTTGAAGTGGCACGTGCATGCAATGTGAGCGGTGCTGCCATCCATCAGAGAGTGGCCAAGCTGACAAACCTTGGTGTCATCAAGGGCTCTCAGTTCATTATCGATCCCGAGAAGATTGGTTATGAGACATGTGCCTATGTGGGTTTGTATCTTAAAAATCCAGAGCAGTTCGACCACGTAGTGGACGAACTGAAGAAGATTCCTGAGGTGGTGGAGTGTCATTATACGACAGGTGGCATGGATATGTTTATCAAGATTTATGCGAGCAACAACCACCACTTGTTGGAGATTATCCACGACAAGTTGCAGCCATTGGGCTTGTCGCGCAGCGAAACTATTATTTCGTTCAATGCAGCAATCAACAGGCAATTGCCTTTGCTCGAATTGCCTGAAAATACAGAGGACGAGGAGGAGTAAATAGAGTGGCCACGAATATAGCAAACAGGCTTATCCTGATAAGGGGGTAAGTCTGTTTTGCTTTTTATATGGCTTTGGCTGTACGAGCATGCAGGTATGTGGTAGCTCGGTTGTCCGAATTTTGTTTGCGATTTATAATGTCGTTATAGCATTGTTATAATGTATGCTTTTGGTCGCTATTAGGGGCGGGGCTTGGTCGCTATTAGGGGCTGTCGGCAGCCATTACGGAAAAATAGTCGAAGAATCATGTGGCTTTTTGTGAAAATGTTGTACTTTTGCAGCAGAATTCAAAAGATTTGTAAATGATGGAAGATAAATCGCCTCTTGTTACTGCGGCTTCATGCTTCGACGCTGTGGTACTGTGCGACGGGGATTATCCCTCGCACCCCGTGGCACTGTCGATACTGCAGAATGCTCAATTCTTAGTGTGCTGCGACGGCGCTGGTATGCATAACATTCTGCATGGTGGTACGCCTGATGCTATTGTGGGAGATGGCGACTCGCTGCCCGATGACTTCAAAAAGCGTTATGCCGACTTAGTGCATTTGGTTGACGAACAGGACGACAACGACCAGACGAAGGCCACCAGGTTCTGTATGAAGAAGGGGATGAAGCGCATAGCCTATGTGGGATGCACGGGCAAGAGGGAGGACCATACGCTCTGCAACATTTCGCTGATGATGAAATATATGAGAGAGTGGGGACTCGACGTGACGATGATTACTGACACGGGATATTTTGTTCCTGCTTCAGGGATTCGGCGTTTCGAGAGCTTCGTACGCCAGCAGGTGAGTATCTTCAACTTTGGTAGTTCGCGACTTTTGGGAAAGGGACTCAAATGGATGCCTTACCCTTACAAGGAATTGTGGCAGGGTGGACTTAACGAGGCGTTGGGCGACGAGGTGGTGATGAACGGCGATGGCGACTACCTGATGTTTTTCACCTTTGATGCCAAAGTGCCTAAACTGTAAACAAGGATGAGAAATAAAAAAGGGAGGCAAACCTCATCACAAGGTCCGTCTCCCTACGTGTAGTTATAAATAACCGATATTACTTCTTGTTTAAGAACTTATCTACCTGGGCTGCAATCTTTCTACCGCTTGCCATGGCTCTCACGACAAGTGATGCGCCATTGGCGGCATCACCTGCCACGAATACATTCTCGGCAAACTCTGGCTGCTGTGGCTTCAAGAAGCCCATCGCCAAGAACACTGCCTCTGCCTTGATAATCTCTGGCTCACCAGCCTCCACCATCAATGGACGACCGCCCTCTGGGTTTGGTTTCCAGTCGATAGGCTGTACCTTGACACCAGTCAACTTGCCGTTCTTGCCCAAGAACTCCAAGGAGTTGATGTTCCAACGACGTGTACATCCTTCCTCATGGCTGGAGGTAGTCTTGAGGGTGCGAGGCCAGTTTGGCCAAGGATTCTTAGGATCATCTGGACCCTCCACTGGCTTAGGCATAATCTCGATCTGGGTCACGCTCTTGCAACCCTGGCGATGAGCGGTACCGATACAGTCTGAACCCGTATCACCACCACCGATGACCAAGACATCCTTGCCCTTGCAGTTGACGAGCTCATCTTTCTTGAATTCCATGCCTGCCAAGATTCGGTTCTGCTGAGAGAGCAATTCGAGGGCGAAATAAACACCCTTCAACTCTCGTCCAGGAATCTTCAGGTCACGAGCGGTTGGAGTACCTGTGGATACCACGTAGGCATCGAAGCCCTCCGGCAACTTGGTGACATCAATCTTCTCATTGTATCTGAACTCGATGCCCTCTTCCTCCAAGAGACGGAGACGGCGGTCGATGATGCTCTTGTTGAGCTTGAAGTTTGGAATACCGTAACGCAACAAGCCACCTGCGTTCTCACGT
This sequence comes from Candidatus Segatella mututuai, assembly GCA_002439605.1. Classification (GTDB taxonomy): domain Bacteria; phylum Bacteroidota; class Bacteroidia; order Bacteroidales; family Bacteroidaceae; genus Prevotella; species Prevotella mututuai. The sequence continues at coordinate 5,461 of DJOI01000048.1, forward strand.
GCCTCGAACACCGTTACCTTGTATCCCTTGTGGTTCAACTGGTTGGCTGCTGCCAATCCCGCAGGACCGGCACCGATGACAGCCACCGTCTTGCCGTTGCGCTCAGGAATCTCTACATGAACATAGTCCTCTGAGAAGGCGTGCTCCACGATGGCGCACTCATCCTCACGGTTGGTGGTAGGCTCATGATCCATGAGATTCAGCACACAAGCCTTCTCACAGAGTGCAGGACATATACGTCCTGTGAACTCTGGGAAGTCGTTGGTGGAGTTGAGGAGTCGGTAAGCCAACTCCCAGTCGCCCT
>DJOI01000048.1:5981-6321 GCA_002439605.1 Candidatus Segatella mututuai
TGCTTTTGGATTTCCCATCTTTCTTCTAACTTTAAAATTAGTAATCGCGCTGCATATCCGCAATCTTCTGCTGCAACTTCTTCACCTGCTCCTCCTGGAGTACTCGCTTGTATTCGATTGGCACTACCTGGATGAACTCCTCCACGTAGTGGTTCCAGTCGTCGAGCATGGTGCGGGCGAGCTTACTGCCTGTGTAGAGGTAGTGCTGGCGAATCAACTCGTGCAACTCCTTGCGATAGGTGCTGTCCTCCACGAGGTTGATCTCCACCATGTCCATGTTACAGAAGTAGTCGAAGTTGTGGTTCTTGTCCCATACGTAGGCTACACCACCACTCATACC
>DJOI01000032.1:0-1439 GCA_002439605.1 Candidatus Segatella mututuai
GAACTCTTCACCACACAGAGTACTTTTTCCTCTTTATCTATGACTATAGATTGTGCCTTAAGATGGGTATCTTTGGCGTGATTAATTTCCTTTATTTTCCTTTCGTAGTCGCGAATGGTGCGTTGCATAAGCATATCGTTACGGAGCTGTTCCTGCACTCTATGGAACATCACAAGATGACTGGCACGTAATTTCTTGTTCTTCCTCCATATCACCAACAAGCCAGCTACTGTCACCATTGTGAATAGGCAAACCAATGTAACGATAACATAGAGCAGCTGGCGCTGTTTAGCCATTACGATTATTTCTTCGTTGGCATCCTGGAGCTTTGCAAAGAAGTGAAGCTCCCTTATGTTTTTCAGTTTTCCAACATTCTCAAGAGAATCTTTTAGCTTATAATATTCGAGCTGGAAATGTTGAGAAAGATTGGCATCTCCATAAGTATTATATAAATCGCACATGCTCTTGTAATACTCAACCTTAAGATATTTTAGGTTGTGACGCTCAATAACATCATGCATCTTGCCAAGCATACTCAACGCCATATTACGGTTTCCCATAAGTGAGTATACCTCGGCCTGATGGTTGTATGCTGCCGCAACATATTTTTCTGGAGATATTTCTGTGTCAACGCATGCTTCCATTTTCTTGTAGCATTCCAAGGCCATAGTATAATTCTTTCGGGCCACAGCCTGGTTGCCAGCTATAAGCAGCCTGTTGTATTCTATCAATGGTGTACCTTTAGGAAAACTTGTTTTCTTATATTTTTCAAGGGTCTTTCTTACATAATTTGTCATATTGGTGGCGTAGGCCATGTCTGCCATGTTACCAAGAGAAACCTGCAAACATTCCCATTCTTTCGCTTCTGCGGAGTAACTGACTGCCAACTGATAACAATCGAGTGCCTGCTTCGCGCTATACGTATCATGTACCATGCCAACAATGCCATACATGTTGCTAAGATTCAGATATAGATATGCCAAACTGGACTTATCATTTTTTGCCTTCGCCACTTTCAAGGCATGGTTGAAACACACGAAAGCTTTCTGATAGTCGTTGAAAAAGTTGAGATAGACATATCCCATATTGTTCATGGCTCGCAAGAACATGTCGGTATCATCATCCGATTTAGAACCAGCATAATATCTGTTCACCACCTCCGACATATATAGCATGGCAGTGTCTATGTTGCGCTCGCTCTTAATCAGTTGGCGGCTTTTGTCCAAAAGCTGTTGACTTGTCAGATTGCGCCAACTATCGAAGACAGTCTTTTCCATCTCCTTGTGTTCTTGCGACATAACTGCTGTTGGACATAAACTATAACTGACGAAAAGCAATATGCGTATTATATATTTTGCCATCTGTATAATTTGTTCCATATGTCATACTTATTAAGTAATCGTATCTAAGATTTTAATATTTAGTAACAGTTAAAAAAT
>DJOI01000032.1:1468-50285 GCA_002439605.1 Candidatus Segatella mututuai
ATAATTGAAAGATAGAGTTCTAAGCACCTCTTTTGCCCCATATTTTCTATAAATCTGCTTGGCATTTTTGTACCAAGTTATTTTTTTACCATTACTTAAATGCAAAATTACAAATTATTTCTCTAAAAACTGGGAGACAAGCACCCAAAAAATGGGAGACAGGGCAAAAAAACTGGGAGACAAGCACCTGAAAGTGGGTTGTCTCCAAGTTTGGAGACAACCCACTTTTGTGCGCCAAAACACGATATTGAAAATATTGGAATAAAAAAAAATCCACCTAAATCGAATGAATTTTCCACCCAAATAAACAAATTTTACCCCTAAGCAAACAAATTTTACCCCTAAATCGAACGAATTTTACCCCTAAACGTCTGCCATGCCATTTAATTTCTATATAAATATATACTCAACGCGAGAAATTGATGTAAAGTATTAATAATGAGAGGGAGACATGGGATTTGGAGACAGAATTGGAGACAAATATAGGGAAAGTCTCCAAATCGAATGGCAGCAGCGACAGCTCCAAAATCACAAAAAACATTAAAATAGTTAATAAATTTAACTTTGTTTACTCCCATGGGAGTCAACATCCATTCCGAAAAATAGTTGTAACTTTGCACCCGGATTACAAACCAACGCCCTTGCAAGCACCCTGTCTCTCGCAAATAGATTCCTCAGAGCGAATGCGGCGTTCGTGGGAGCGAATGCGGCGTTCGTGGGAGCAAATGCGGAAAACGTGGGAGCAAAAATGGCAAACGAAAGAGCGAATAAACTTGGTGCAGCCAAGCCAACCATCAACAGTCAAAAAAACATGAAAGCTATGACGAGACTCAGCAACAACCTTACCCCGAGAGCACTACTTGCCAATGTTCCAACGCAAGCCAAACGAGAAATTGAAGTTCAGTTTCTTGTCCTTGAACACGTTGTCAACATTGCTGCCATTGTCGAAATAATACTTGGCACCTGGCTCCGCATAAATGCCCAACTGAGGCACTACATCGAACTGAACGCCCAAAGAAGCATTGGCAGACCATTGCATCTTGTCACGGTCCACATCTGTACGGTAGCCATCCAGCATGGTCTTGTTCTTCACATTCACAGCGCCCTCACCTCCGACATTGACGTAAGTGCGCAAACGACTGATACCCCAAACCTCGTAAGTAAGCCCAACAGGAATACCCACATAATGGAGCGACTGGTTGACAACCGTCTGGCTACTACCATGTTGATAAGTGAAATCGGAACTGGTCTGCGTATAGACAACTCCCGTTGTAAGCGAGAGCCTTGGAAGCAGAGGCACTCCCACCTGCAAGCCAACAGAGACAGGGAAATGATGCTTGGAGTCGACGAGAGTTTCTCTGCTGTTGATCTTGACTGCCATAAACTGCAGGGAATTGTCAACCGAAGAACCCATCATGCCATCACTCATCACCAAAGAACCCGACGATTTCCCATCGCCAAGACCACGAGGAATGCCATTCTCGGCATAGAGTTTCAGAGACCATCCATCAGAAGCGCCCGACTTGGCTGCGACAACATGTGGATCTACGGTAGAATAAGAACCAGCAGAAGAAGGGCGTACGGAAGAATTCTGTTTGGAATACTCCGCCTTAGAAGACTCCCGGGCAGAAGTCTCCGGAACAGAACGAACCGAAGAACCAGAAGGCTCCATTGCCGCAGGCGACAGGTCGCAAACAGCATCCACATCGCCATCGGCCGACAAACAAACGGGTGCAGAGGCTCCTATTCCTTGCGACATCCGACCCGCGCGATTGCTGCCTACAGCAGCTTGAGCCAACAGAACTGGTTTCCTGCTATTGGCAGCCGAACGACTTACGTTCGTCCCAAAAGATGTGATGATTTGATTTCCAACAGCCGAACTAGGCCGCGAGAGAGGTTTCTGCAAATACACATAACAGCCTCCTGCCACAAGGGCAGCCAAGGCAGCAGCCATTCCCCACCAACGCAAACCTATGCGACGGGCAGGCTTGGCATCAAGAGGACGAAGAACAGCAGGGCGGCGAACAAGCGATTGCTCGATGTCAGCCCATAAGTCGTCGCCGACCGGAGCCTCATAATTCTCCAGCCTGTCTCGTAGCTTATCAGTCCAATCAGTCTTGTTCATTTTCCGATTTTTTTAAATAGTTCTTAATTCTCGTTGCCAACAGTTTCTTGGCCCTCAGATACTGGGATGCGGAGGTACTCTCCTTGATGCCCAACTCCGCAGCTATCTCTTTATGACTTTTCTGCTCAAACACATACATGTTGAGCACCAGTCTATAGCCATCGGGAAGCGTACCAATGAGCCGCGTCAGCACATCGGGCGGCACACGTTCCACATCAGGACTGTCAGTCTCGGGTTCATCAGGCATCTGGTCGGTAAACACGAACTTTGTCTTCGCCTTGGCGTAGCTGATGGCCTCGTTGGCCACAATACGCAACATCCAGCCCTTGAGCGATCCCTCGCCCCGATACTCGAAGCGGGCGATGGAAGAAAATATCTTCACAAAGCTGTCCTGAACGACATCGCGCACCTCGTCCCTATCGGGCACGTATCTGAGCCCTACGGCCATCACATACCCGATGTAGCGGTCGTAGAGTCGATGCATCGCATCACGACTACCACCCAATATGTCATCGAGGAGTTGCTTTTCCGATTCCAATATCTCCTTTTATTTTATTAATGAAACGATGAGAAACAAAAAACTTGCATCAAAAAGTGAACTTTTTTCCTACAAGACTACTTTTACTTTACATCAAATACCTTGCCCTCCTGTGTTAGGTAACTCTCCGGAAAGACTGCCTTTGCTTCTTCGAGCAGCACATCTTCATTGTTGTATCGGGCACTGTAATGTCCCAACAACAACTTCCCCACCTCAGCCTTCCGAGCCACGAGGGCAGCCTGGCGGGCCGTGCTGTGATAATAGAGCTTGGCACGATCTTCGTTCTCCGAGGCATAGGTGCTCTCGTGATAGAGTACCGTCACGTTTCTTACTCGTTCGTACAGATTGGGCAGATAGCTCGTATCGCTGCAGTAAGCATAGCTGCGGGGCGCATCGGCAGGCTCCACCAACCTGTTGTTTGGCACGACATCGCCCTCCGGGGTCGTCCAGTCGGCACCGCTCTTGACATTATTGATTTGCGAGATCGGAATGCCGTAATAATCTATCATGTCGCGACGAATGTGAGGCAAGGTGGGCTTCTCGCGGAAGATGTAGCCACAACAAGGCACACGATGGCGCAAAGGCACAGTCTCCACGGTGACAGAATGGTCTTCGTAAACTATTTTTTGCTGAGCTGTGTCTACGGGTACAAACTCTATCTCGTAGCCCATGCCCTGCATAAAGAAGTCCATCTGTTGCTCAAACAAATGAGCATAACACTCTGGAGCAAAAACTTTAAGAAGAGAGGTACGTCCCAGCATACCGAAGGTAGAGAGCAGTCCCAACAATCCAAAGCAATGGTCGCCATGAAGATGAGAGATAAAGATGGCGCTAACCTTGGCAAAGTGGACATGCGAACGTCTGAACTGCATCTGTGCACCCTCACCACAATCCATCATGAAGCACTTGCCACGCATCTCGATAAGTTGCGCGGAAGCACTATGCTTGAGGGTGGGCAAAGCGCTGCCACACCCTAAGATATGAATTCTGAATGGTTCCATAATCCGTCCCTTGTCTCCCTCCTACCGCTGGCGTTTGAAGACATAGATGCCTTTATGATTCTCGAGCAGCAGACTGTCGGGTCCCAAGTTGTCTATGGCAAAAGTATCGGTATTGAGCAACAGTTTGCCATTGACGATTTTCCAAGAAGTCCATGGGTTGGCCTCGGCCTTGACGTTATTGACGATATCGCCGCCTTCCACTATCTCGAAGTTCTTGTCTATGCTGGTCCACTTGCCCAAGAGCGAGGTTAGATTGATAACCCGCCGAGCCACCATCTCTCCATCGCTGGCCTTATAGGCTATCAAGGCTATGCGGTCGCCAGCCAATAGTCCTCCCTGCACCACTCCCGGTTCCTCGTCGTCTACAAAAACATCGAGCGTATCCCCATTGTCGGCAATGAGCTGCAACGAGTGCATGGAAGTTCCGTCACCACAAACGCCATAAATAGTCGAATCGTCATCCTCCTCCATGCCTACCGAGTCGTTCATGTCCATCACCTTCGCCGTTTTACGGTCGTGGCAACCCGCCATGAGCATCAGCCCCATGGCAGCTACTGTAAAAAAGAATAATCGTCTCATCTTTGTATGTTTGTTATGATTCATGATTCTCTTGTCGTTTTGCCTCATCCCATAGTTTATCCATTTCTGCCAAAGTCATGTCTTTCAACCTCTTACCCTGTTTCAAGGAGTGGTCTTCCACGTAGTTGAACCTTCGGATGAACTTCTGGTTGGTTTTCTCCAGCGCATTGTCGGGATTGAGCTTATACAGTCGGGCGGCATTGATGATGGAGAAGAGGAAATCACCCAACTCGCGAGTGGAGTTTTCCTTATCGCCCTTCGCCAGCTCGTCCTTCAGTTCTTCCAATTCCTCATGCACCTTGTCCCACACATCCTCTTTCACCTTCCAGTCGAAGCCCACGTTGCGCGCCTTGTCCTGTATGCGATAAGCCTTGATAAGCGAGGGCAAGGCATCAGGCACTCCACTCAGCACTCGCTCGTTGCCGTCCTTCTCACGTTGCTTTATCTGTTCCCAGGTTTTCTCCACTGCCGAGGCGGTAGAGGGGAGAACTTCTTTCGCTTGAGTTTCTGGTGCCCTTGAGCCTTCTATTTGCTCACTCACTCTTCGTTCTTCACTCTTCACTTCTTTATAGACCACCTGTCCTGCCTCGTTGATACACATGTCGGGATTGGCAACCGTCCAGTTGCCCTCCTTGCGCCAGTTGATGAACGGATGGCGGAACATGAGCTTGTCGGCTTCCTGGTTGCAGACATCACAGATGTCGAACTTCTCGTCCTCACGCCCTATGATGCTATAGAACATCACATGTTCGAGCACATCGCCCAGTTCTTTCTTGATATTCTTGTAGTCGCGCTTCATCAGGGCGTCGCACAACTCGAAGGTCTCCTCGATGGTATTGGGACGAAGACTCTCAAAGGTTTGTTTCTTGTCCCATGGACATTCTATGCGCAGGCGGTCCTGCACATCCAACAGTCTCCCGAAAGCAGCTAATTTTTCTTCCTTTGTATGCACGTTGTTTATCTTTTTTAAAATATTTCTGCAAAGATAATGCTTTTATTGGAAAACCTTTATTATTTTCATGTTTTTTTTGGCAATAAAGTGACGCTAAAAAAATAACTTGGTACGTTTTAAACGAGAAATGCTCTTTTTAAAAAAGACATCTGCCTAATCTGCTGATTGCATCTAAAAACATATAAAAGAAATATTCTACAAATTTAAAGCTTCAAATGAAGATGAAAAGCATAAATGACGGAAAATAATAAGTAAAGCCCTCGCTTATTTCGGCAGAATTTAGTAACTTTGCACCGATTTATTGATGAAAAAACAACAAAGATAATAACAAATGGAATTAGCAAGTAAATACGATCCACAAGCAGTGGAAAGCAAATGGTATCAGTACTGGCTCGACAACAAGCTTTTCAGCTCTAAGCCAGATGGTCGCGAACCTTACACTGTGGTTATCCCTCCGCCAAATGTGACAGGTGTCCTCCACATGGGGCACATGCTCAACAACACCATTCAAGACATCCTTGTTCGACGTGCCCGCATGGAGGGAAAAAACGCATGCTGGGTGCCAGGAACCGACCATGCCAGCATTGCTACCGAAGCCAAGGTAGTTAACCGCCTCGCCCAACAAGGTATCAAGAAGACCGACCTTACTCGCGAGGAGTTCCTCAAACACGCATGGGATTGGACGCACGAACACGGCGGCATCATCCTCAAGCAGTTGCGTAAACTGGGTGCCAGCTGCGATTGGGATCGCACAGCATTCACAATGGATGAGACTCGTTCACGCGCTGTCATCCACGTATTCTGCGACCTTTACAAAAAAGGGTTGATTTATCGTGGTGCACGTATGGTCAATTGGGATCCAAAAGCGCAAACCGCACTTTCTGACGAGGAGGTTATCTATAAAGACGAACACTCAAAACTTTACTATCTAAAATACTATGTAGTAGAAAACGACTGCAAGCAAGTAGAAGAAGGCAACGTGATGCACAAGGACGAAAAGGGTTATTACGCCGTGGTAGCTACCACACGTCCTGAGACCATCATGGGAGACTCAGCGATGTGTATCAACCCAGAGGACAAGAAAAACACTTGGTTGAAAGGCAAACACGTCATCGTGCCTCTCGTAAACCGTGAGATTCCTGTCATAGAGGATTCGTACGTTGACATCGAGTTTGGTACAGGTTGCCTGAAGGTTACTCCAGCCCACGACGTAAACGACCATGCCCTTGGCTTGAAGCACGGACTCCAGACCATCGACATCTTCAACGACAACGGTACCATCAGCGAGGCTGCCGGCATGTACGTAGGTCAGGATCGCATGGACGTGCGCAAGCAGATTGCCATCGACCTTCAGAACGCTGGTCTCATGGAAAAGATCGAAGACTATAATAATAAGGTAGGATTCTCCGAGCGTACCAATGTGCCTATCGAGCCAAAACTCTCTACCCAGTGGTTCCTCAAGATGCAGCACTTCGCAGACATCGCTCTTCCTCCTGTCATGGATGATGAGATTGAGTTCTATCCTAAGAAATACAAGAATACCTATCGCCACTGGTTGGAGAACATCAAGGACTGGTGCATCAGTCGCCAGCTTTGGTGGGGTCATCGCATCCCAGCCTATTACTTTGACAACAATGGCAAGAAGGACTTCGTGGTAGCAGAGACTGCTGCGGAAGCCTTGAAGCTCGCACAAGAGAAAAATGCCAATATCAAGGCAGAAGACCTTGAGCAGGAAAGCGACTGCCTCGACACCTGGTTCTCTTCTTGGCTGTGGCCAATCTCACTCTTCGATGGAATCGAACATCCTGACAATGAAGAAATTAACTATTACTACCCGACTTCCGACTTGGTAACAGGACCGGACATCATCTTCTTCTGGGTGGCACGTATGATTATGGCAGGTTACGAATATCGTGGAAAAATGCCATTTAAGCATGTGTACTTCACTGGCATCGTTCGAGACAAGCTCGGTAGGAAGATGAGCAAGTCTTTAGGTAACTCTCCAGATCCATTAGACCTTATTGATAAGTTTGGTGCTGATGGTGTACGTATGGGTATGATGCTCTCTGCCCCAGCCGGCAACGATATTCTCTTCGACGAGAGTCTCTGCGAGCAGGGACGTAACTTCAACAACAAGATTTGGAACGCCTTCCGCCTCGTGAAGAGTTGGGAGACCGCCGACATCGAGCAGCCTAAGAGCGCCGAGATAGCAGAAAAATGGTTCGATGCCAAGCTCAAAGAGGTAAACGAGGAGATGGAGAAACAGTTTAAAGAGTACCGTATTTCTGAAGCTTTGATGACCGTATATAAGTTGTTCTGGGATGAGTTCTCATCCTGGTATTTGGAGATGGTAAAACCAGTTTACGGTCAGCCCATCGACCAAAAGAGCTATGATGCTACATTAAAGTTCTTCGATGCCCTCCTGAAGATGTTGCATCCATTTATGCCATTCATCACCGAGGAGTTGTGGCAGCACATCTACGACCACAAGGAAGGCGAGAGCATCATGCGCGAGAAGTTGGAGATTCCTGCTCCTACAGCCGACGACCTGAAGCTCACCGCCGACATCGAGAACGTGAAGCAGATTATCGCTGGTGTACGCACCGTTCGCAACCAGAAGAACATAGCCCAGAAAGAGAAGTTGATTCTTCAGGTAGTAGGTAAGAACGACTATGAAGCTTATAACGACACAATCCTCAAGATGGCTAACCTCGACAAGATTGAAGTCATTTCAGAGAAGAGCGCCGACGCAAGTAGCTTCATGGTGGGCACCGACGAGTTTGCCGTACCATTGGGCGACCTCATCGACGTGGCAGCCGAAATCGAGAAGGCAGAGGCTCAGCTCAAGCACCTCGAAGGCTTCCTCGCAGGTGTACGCAAGAAACTCGGCAACGAGAACTTCGTGGCTCACGCTCCTGAAAAGGTTGTAGCCCTCGAACGCAAGAAGGAAAGCGACTCCGTGGAAAAGATCGCCGCCCTGAAGGCTACCATCGAGGAACTGAAGAAGAAGTAACCAACTATTTTTTCTATGTTAAATGTTGAATGTTAAGTGTTAAACGAGGCGACTCTTTCCATCTTAAAAACAAGACTTTACAAGGGTTTCCATAACTTAACATTTAACACTTAACATTTAATATTTTTCATATCATGACAAGAAAGAAGCTTTTCACCTTATTTATATACATATTCTTTGCACTGATGGGACTGACGAGTTGCACCGACGAGGCTTTCGATATCGACAGCGTCAACAAGCAAACCCTGCTCATCATGTTTCCATGGTCGGGAACCGAACATTCGGCTGGCCTCTACAGCGAGATGACAAACAACCTGGCCCAGATGGAGAATGCCATAAAGAATAACAAGGGACTAAAAAATACAAGGGTCTTCGTGTTCATGAGTACATCAGCCACACAGAGCACGCTCTTTGAGCTGAGATACAACTCGAGCACCTTTGCAGTAGACCATGAGACATTGGCAAACTATACCGACAACTCCTATACCACGGCTGAAGGCCTGACGGGTATCATCGGCGAGGTGAAACAGCAAGCAGAAGCACTCAACTATGCCCTTATCATCGGAGGACACGGAACAGGATGGAGCAACATATCAGACTGGACTGACTATCCCAACAAAGCCAAGAAAAAAACAGCCATCAAGACTCGTTCCTTTGGCGGGCTAAACAACACTTATGCCATTGATGTGTCTTCATTGGCACAAGCCATCGAGACCAATGGCATCAAGATGCAGTACATTCTGTTTGACGCTTGCTACATGAGTAATGTAGAGACGGCTTACGAACTGAAGGATGCCACCAACTTCCTGCTGGCATCACCCAATGAAATCATAGCACAGGGACTGCCTTACGAGACGATTTGGAACGATCTCAACACCACGACCCCCAACTACTCAAACGTCATCTCGTCATACTACTCTTATTACAACAGTACCTCTACCCCATACGCAAGCATGGCGGCCATCGACTGCCGACAGATGGACAACCTGGCTGCCATCATGAAGGAAATCAACAGCAAGTATACGATGACGGCAGAACGTCTGGAAGGGGTGCAGCGCGAAGATGGTTTCCTTCCCGGCATCTTCTACGACTTGGGCAACTACGTGGACAGCCTGAAACCCAGCGGAGTGCTGAAGGATAGGTTCAACACCCAGCTCAAGGCCACCGTCAAGGCATCGAAGAGTACCGACTATGTATATGTCGATCGGCTCGGTGGTGAAATCAAGGTCAGGGACTTCTCCGGCCTTTCCATCTCCGACCCCAGCACACATCCCGTGGCACTCAGAACCAAGAAACAAACCCAATGGTGGAAAGCCACTCATGAGTAATAAGTAATGAGTGAAGAATAAAAATAAACTTGCAATAAAAACAGATAGAAACAATGGAATACTTTATCGTAGAAAACGGAAAGCAAGCTGGACCATTCACCATTGCCCAGCTGGCAGAGAAACATATCAAATCCGAGACCTTGGTATGGAAAGAAGGTATGACCGACTGGACTCCAGCCTGGAAAGTAGCAGAACTGAAATATATCCTCGCCGAAGACGACCAGCAGGCGGGCTCTGCTGTGCCTCCAGTACCTCCTACCACAAACCAGGAAACAGAAAAGAGTCAGCCTGCCCAACCTGTAGACAAGACCGAGGGAAGAGAGAGCGAGGAGAGCAACGACAAGAAACCTAAGAAAAAGAATTCTTATTGGAAAATCATCCTAAGCATCCTGGTGGTGCTCATGCTCATACTGGCATTCACCAACCCAGGAAGAGACGCTCACAAGCAAGCCGTAAAGGAAGAAGTGGAAAAAGTGGTGGACAAGGCTACAAACATAAGCGACGACTTCATATTCGCACAGGACATGCGCTCTTTTGCCAAGATGATTTCCAACAACATAATAGACGTAGCCTTCGACCAACTTTTCGAATATCACAATTACATCATCTTCTCGAAAGGTACCGTCAGCTTCAATGGCAAGAGCCACAATGTAAGCTTCGGAATCTTAGGCAACGTGTATACCATCAATGCCGATGATGTCATCAAGGCAATGGAAAAAACAGAGTTGATGAACAGCAACAACCCAGCCAACAATGCAGGTGAAAATCAAACAGGAAACGCCTCTTCCGACAGCAGCAACCTCCAGACTCAGCTCGAGGAAAAAGCCAACGAGGCTATCGATAAGCTGTCAGATAAGGTTAGCAAGAAAGTAGAAGACAAAATCAATGAAAAGCTGGAAGAATTGAACGACTCCTCCAATATCGACAAAATAGTAGACAAGATTCTCAGCCTGTTTTAACAGTCCTCCCTACAGAAGTGACGACACATAAAAAACTATATTATCACAAAGCCCTCCCCCCTTGTGGGGCAGGGCTTTTTATCTCCGTTAAGCACATAACTGCTATCACGACACGCATAAAAACGCGATAGGCTTCGAACTTAAACGCAAGTACTTTCATCAGCCAACGCAAGTACTTTCATTGGCCAATGAAAGTACTTGCGTTTTCTAAAGGGAATCCTCCCTGAAGTTTCACATTTATGTTATTCTGATTTCAACTCCTCTTTCAACTTCTCCACTCCAGGAAAACTTGTCGTCTGATAAGTTATCTTTCCGTCCTTGTTGACAACGAAATAAGTAGGTATACCAGAGAAATGATAAAGTTCGGCAAGAGCTGCAGCCTGCTCCTTGGTCAACCGTACATGCACACCACTTATAGTCTTTATCATCTCGCCCCATTTTCCAACAGGCGATGAAGCATCAGCTATGTAAACATAAACCACATCGGTGAGTTGTTCTTTCAAAGGCCGAATGGCCAACATGGCAGCCTTGCATGGCACACACCACGTGTTCCAAAAATCAAGGAGCAGAGTTTTTCCTTTATATTTATTTATGATCGTGGAAAAAATCTGTTCGGCAGACATCTTGGGGTCTATGTCTATAATGCTGTATACAGAACTGGATTTGGCTGTCTTTTTCATCTCAGCCATCTTTTCGTCGGCAGACTCTTGCTGAGACTTCAAGTCTTCATTGTCGGCAAAAAGCAATTCCCTCACCATATCATTGGCTATACTATCGCGAGCCACTGCCATCTGCTGTTCGGTGAGAAGATGCTTGCGTCCTAAAGAACGGCTCAGACGCTTTCCGACAGCTATATCATCCAACAATGGGTCTGCCGCCATATATTGGCGACGAAAACTTGGCGCAAAGTCTGCAAGATAAGAATAATAACGCTGATTCTTGGAACGAAGGATTGGGAGTTGCTCCAATGGTTTGAAATACGACAATGTGTCAACACTCAGGTCGGCGCGTCGCACTCCTTTCTTGCCTGCAATCACAGGAGCCATGGCAATATTGTTCTTAAAGCCAAACAACGCCGATGCATAATTCATGGAAAGATAGCTCTTCGCCAAGGTTCGGGTGGCAGCGCTGATGGTTGTATCGGCATTAATGGCAGATATTTTTTGCTCATAAATCTTCCGCACATAATCACGATATTGTAATGGCGTCATACCACAAATATCATCAAAGAAAGTATCGCCAAAGACATCAAGCATTGTCTTCACGCTCTGCAACTCGGTATCGACAGCAGCATATTTGCCTTCAAACCAAACATATTTCTTGACGTTTGCATCATCTGCAAAAAGATGTGTAGCGGCAAGCGTCAGTGTGGTGAGGTCAACAATTACTGTTGTCGTGTCGTGAGGCACTGCAAGAAACGGCATCTCCATTCGGTTAACCCGAATTGTTGCTATAGTCGGTAAAATAGCATTGGCACTTATGCAACATGTTCCATCCACGCTAATAGAGTCGTGGTCGAACGGCATGCGTTGTGGTGAAAACCAATTATCCACAACAACATCGAGTGTGGTACCATATTCTGGTTTATATCCAAGCAAACGCACATTCACAACAGTCTTGCCAAGGTTGAGATCGGTAGATGGCAATTCTACCTTTTTGTCAAATGCTTGCTGTAACAAGTACTGTGGAATGTCAGTCTGCGGCCGCCTACCATCGAGACGCACTCCATAAATGTTCCAACCAGAGTTGTCGGCTATTTCACGGAAATCAAACTCCGTCGTGGTATCTGGCATTGGCTTGAAACGCAAAGTAGCAGAAATGTACCCACATTCAGGCACTTTCACAAAAGCACCTTTAGGCAACTGTGGGCTACCCAAATAAGCATATGTAGCACCATTTGCTAAAAGAGCAGCTTGGGAATCTATTCCTACCTTGCCACTCGCCTGATAGATTTTTACATCAAGAACAGTAGCTTTCTTGTCGAGCGTCACACGCTCTATCTCTAATTTATGATTGTTAGAGGCCAAGAAGTAAGGACGTTCAACAACTCGCTTGGCTTGTGCCGTTGAAGCAACGACCATCATCAGAAAGGCAACAAGCGATAAGCCTTCTGACAAAAGGAATTTTGTTTTCATATGATGTATATATTTCAAGACTTTAATGTTATTTTCCTCGAAAGAATAGATTCTACTATTCATAGTCATCTATCACAGAATTGACGAAATCCATCATGGGCTTTGCCACACGGAAGATGTCTGCCGACTTGCTGAGCCAAGTGTCACCCACGAAGAAATCATCAGGCACACGAACCCAGGCACAATAGTCCTTCATCTTCAGATAGTCGAGAAACTCATAATCCTTGGGGAAATCCTTGGGAGCTTTCTTCAACATGTTGAGTCCGAAGCCTTTGTCGCTCATCTGATCATCATCCTTCCATACACCCTCACCGGGATAACCGAAGGTCTTGACGAACCTACCGTTTTCCACAGCACACCGCCATGCATCTATGTTGCCCATAATCTCGTTGCGGCAAGAAGTAAGTATATTGGTAGGCAGATAATAGCTACCAACAGCCAAAAGACAATGTCCTGGCTCTACATGGATATAGTAGCCACCACGAAGCGACTTCTTGCCATGGGCACAGATGTAGGCACCGAAATGACGCTTATAGGGCGACTTGTCCGAAGAGAAACGTATGTCGCGATAGAAACGATATGTACAGTCTTTCACCTGCAAGTGGGCTATTTCGTCATCAAAGCTCGCATAATGGTCGATCGCCTTCTTGATGCCCTCCTCAAAGTCAGACTTGGCTGCCAAATACTCAGCCTTGTGCTCCTGGAACCACTCACGATTGTTGTGAGCAGCCACTTCTGCCAAAAAACGATTGATTTTCTTGATATCCATCTTATCTGTATTTCTATAGTTTACTGTTTTTCAGGTGCTTGGGACAATAATCATCAAAGAAGCACTTCTCGCAAAGCGGTTTGGCACTCTTGCATACATAGCGACCATGCAGCAGAAGCCAATGGTGAGCATTGGGAATGTCGGCTTCGGGAATGTTCGCCATCAGATAATCTTCTACCTTTCGGGGACTGTCTGCCGAAGGAGGAACCAACCCCATGCGATGGCTTACACGATAGACATGCGTATCTACCGCCATGGTGGCCTCGCCAAACCAAACGGCACGAACCACATTGGCTGTCTTGCGCCCTACTCCCGCAAGGCTCGTCAAATCGGATGCCGATTCTGGCACCTCGCCCTTGAACCTTTCTACCAACTGGGACGACATCTCCACAAGATGTTTAGCCTTGGCATTGGGATAGCTCACCGAACGAATCAGTTCGTACACATCATCAACAGAAGCCACTGACATGGAACGGGCATCGGGATAACGGGCAAAAAGGGCAGGCGTAACCATGTTGATGCGCTTGTCGGTACACTGAGCCGATAGCAAAGTTGCGACCAACAACTGAAAAGCGCTGCCAAACTCCAACTCGGTAGTTACACGAGGCATCTCCCGACGGAAATGATCCAACACATATTGATACCTTTCTTTGCGAAGCATAGTTCTTACGCAATTATGAGCATAGCCATACCACCCCCCCAAAAAAAAGGACGCAGTATGGCTATCAAACAACATCTCTATTCGTTAATATAAATGTGTGCTTATTTCGTATTCTGTTATTTCTTGGCAGCAGTCTCGCTCTTCAACTTGCCTTTGTAAGCCTTGTTTAAGCCAGCGATAACCTCGTTGGTGATATCATAAGCCTTGTCGGCATAGAGCAGGTTGTCGCCACTCTTTGAGAAGATGATACTGTACTTCTTATCCTTGTTGTAAGCAGCCAAGTAGTGAGCGATGCTATCATGGAGAGCATTGTTATACTTTGCCTGCTCGGCAGCGAACTCGTTGCTCAGACGTTGCTGCAAGCCTTGCATGTCGTTGCTCTGCTTCTGCAAACCAGCCTGAATAGCCTCGGCTTGCTCGCGGGTAAGTGCATTCTGTTGAATCTTCTGCTGGAAGTTAGCGGCTGCTGCCTGCAGGCCTTGCTGTTTCTGTGCAAGTGTAGCCTGAATGTTCTGGCCCTTCTTCTCCAAGATGGCAGAATACTCTTTGGCAAATGTATACTGTGTCATGATAGAGTCGACCTCTACATATGCTATCTTCAACTCAGCAGGAGCCTTGCTCTCAGACTTAGCCTCTACCTGAGGCTGCGACTTGTTGCATGAAGCCAATGACAAGGCAGCAACTGCTGCGATAGCCATGGTGCCCAAAATGTTCTTTTTCATTTTCTTGTTATTTTAGTTTTTATTACTTATTTCTTTGTTCCCTCAAGAAAGTTAAAGATTTTCTTCCCTGTCTATTCTGCATCCTCCTAACAGGCCTTTCCCGCCTGACGAGCCTCACGATCCTGGTCTATCACACAATGAATGCCCTGTTTGCGAAGTCCCGGATTATCATGGACATGCTGCGAGGAGAACTTGCCGTTCTTGCGAAAAATCAACTTCACGGATAATAAAGCTACAGATATAGCAATTATTAACACGCTTAATAGCAATATCTTCATCATTTTTATTACTTTTGCAGTGCATTATATTGCACATTTGGTTGCAAAGGTAATATTTTTCAAGCAAAGTTCAAAATAAAAATACATAAAATGACTAAAAATGATTTGAAACCTGCTCGTGTATTCGAGCAGTTCGCTAAAATCAATCAGATTCCCCGTCCATCAAAGCACGAGGAACAGATGATTGAGTACTTGAAAGAGTTTGGTGAAAGCCATGGCTTGGAGACTGTAGTCGACAAAACAGGCAATGTGATTATCCGTAAACCAGCCACTCCTGGCTATGAGGATCGAGAAACAATTATCCTGCAAAGTCACATGGATATGGTATGTGACAAACTGGTAGATGTAGACATCGACTTCACCAAGGATGCCATACAAACTTACGTGGACGGAGATTGGCTGAAAGCCAAGGGTACCACCTTGGGAGCCGACGACGGCATTGGGTGTGCCATAGAGTTGGCAATCCTCGACTCAGAGGACATCGAGCACGGACCTGTGGAGTGCGTCTTTACACGCGACGAAGAAACTGGTCTTACAGGTGCCCACGGCATGGAAGCAGGGTTCATGAAAGGCAACATGCTCATCAACCTCGACTCAGAGGATGAAGGACTTATCTTCGTTTCTTGCGCTGGCGGACAGACCACACACGCCACTTTTGAGTTCAAGCGCAAAGAGGCTCCTGCTGGATATTTCTTCCTCAAGTTGGGCATCAAAGGTTTGAACGGTGGACACTCTGGCGACGACATCGACAAGAAGCGTGCCAATGCCATCAAGATTTTGGCTCGTTTCCTATATTTGGAAATGGAGAAACAAGAGGGAGGCATCCTGCTTGCAAGCTTCAACAGTGGAAAAATGCACAATGCAATTCCTCGCGACGGACAAGTAGTATTTGCTGTAAAGAATGAGGCAAAGGAACAAGTTCGCGCAGACTGGAATGTATTTGCATCGGAGGTAGAAGACGAGTTTCATGTTTCTGAGCAAAGCATGCATTTCTGGATGGAAAGTACAGAGGCCGTTCCCGTTATCGAAAAGCAGGTGGCCGACAGATTCATCATGGCACTGCAGGCTGTTGACAACGGTCCGCTCACCTACTGTCAGGATGAAGCCATTGCTTGGATGGTGGAAACATCGAGCAATGTGGCAAGCGTCACAACAGCAGAGAACAACATCGAGGTTGTAGCTTCCCAGCGTAGTAATGTGATGAGTAACCTCGACAATATGACCAACACAGTAAAGGCTGCTTTTCAATTGGCTGGAGCCAAAATAAGAGTGGGCGACAAATATCCTGCATGGAAAATGCGTACAGACAGTACCCTGACAGACCTCACCATCAAGAGTTACGAAAAACTCTTTGGCAAGAAGCCATTGGTAAAAGGCATCCACGCTGGTTTGGAATGTGGCCTCTTCTCAGAGAAATATCCCAACCTCGACATGGTAAGTTTCGGCCCAACCCTTCGCAATGTGCACACTCCCGACGAGGCATTGTTCATCCCAACAGTCCAAATGGTTTGGGATCACTTGCTGGAGATTCTCCGTAACATCCCCAAGAAGTAATAGAACAAACAGAATAGATAAAAAAAAGGAGATTTCCCATTATGTGAAATCTCCTTTTTTATATTTGCAAACATAGAAGTTGAAAAATACTTATGAGTGCACCCTACTTCTTCCGCCGCAGACGAGCGAAAAAATCCTGCAACTGCCCAGACTTGACACCCATCGACTGCAGACGGCGCAGGTCATCGTATGCCTCACTTTTACGACCTAAGGTAATAAGCAGATCGGCATGATTGACCACATAGTCCCGACAGGTACTGTCGAGACGCATAGCCTCTCCATAGTCGTAAACCGCAAGGTCGAGCATTCCCCTCTCCTTCTCCATTCCACCACGGGCAGCATAAGCCACAGCACTATCGGGATATTGCTCTATCAGGCTGTTGATGCCATCATATGCCTCTGTGAGATGACGGTCTTTTTCATTGAGCAGAACCAACCCTAACTGCGCCTGGAAATTACCAGGAACCAACACCAATAGGTTCTGATAGTCAAGACGCGCAAAATTGTATCGCTTCAACTTCTCATTGACAAATGCACGATAGAAGAGCCCCGCTATGTTGGTTTGATTGAGGAAAAGCACCTTGTCGAGTTCGTCTTTGGCATAGTTCCATTGCTCCAACTGTATGTTCCATGCCGCTTTTTTCAAACGTAGGTCTATACTATCGGGATGATACGCCAGTACCTCAGTGGCATGCGCCAAGGAATCTCGCAAGGCCACGCCCTCCTGCTGAACCGCCACCGTACTTCCACAGAACAGCAGCAGGCCAAACGTAGCAGCGAGCACGATAGGTCTATGCTCTTCCATCAAGCGTTTTTGATCCAATTGACAATCCACTCGCCAACCTCTGTTGTGCCATAATGAGCGCCACCCTCTACCTGAATCTCAGGAGTACGAACGTTAGCATCAAGCGAAGCGTCAACTGCCTTTCGAATCAAAGTACCTTCCTCATTCAAGCCGAAATGTTCTAACAACATAGCTGCAGAAAGAATCTGTGCTACAGGGTTAGCCAAGTTCTTACCAGCTGCCTGTGGCCAAGAACCATGAACTGGCTCAAACAATGGTGTGTGCTCTCCGAGAGAGCTAGATGGTTGCAAGCCCATAGAACCAGTGATGCAAGATGTCTCGTCTGTCAAGATGTCGCCGAAGGTATTCTCTGTAACGATAACATCAAAGAAAGTTGGCTCTGTCAACACACGCATAGCAGCATTGTCTATAAACATATAATCTACGTTTACCTCTGGATACTGCGGCTCCATCTCTTTGGCTATCTGACGCCAAAGACGAGAAGAAGCAAGCACGTTTGCTTTATCAACAACAGTCAAGTGCCTGTTGCGCTTCATCGCATATTCAAAAGCTACCTTCAAGATGCGCTCTATCTCTGGGCGAGTATAGATATCTGTATCGTAAGCTTTGTCGTTATCCTGATATTTTTCACCAAAATACATACCACCAGTCAATTCACGGATTACCACGAAATCGGCACCTTTCAAGAGTTCATCCTTCAATGGAGACTTGTGGAGCAAGCAATCAAAGGTAGCCACAGGACGGACATTGGCGAACAATCCCAACTTCTTGCGCATAGCAAGCAACCCCTGCTCAGGACGAACCTTTGCAGTAGGATTATTATCGAAACGTGGATCTCCTACGGCTGCAAAAAGCACTGCATCAGCCTTCATACAGGTTTGGAAGGTCTCCTCTGGGAATGGATCGCCAACCACATCGATGGCGTGAGCACCACAGATAGCCTCATTATAAGTAAACTCATGATTGAATTTTTGGGCGATAGCGTCCATAACAGCCACCCCCTGCTTCATGATCTCTGGCCCGATGCCATCACCGGCGAGAACTGCAATGTTTAATTTCATCTTATTATTGTTTATTGTTTAATGTTTTATATTTACTTGATAGAAGACATTTAGTTTAGTGCCGAATCAAACACCAAACACTACACATCACTCCATATCTAAGTTACGAGGTGATACTGGCTGAGTATCACTTTCATCCGCCTCGTACATATTAATCATCTTGAGCGTTGCCTTAATGGCAGCCTCGGTTTGGTCGGCATCCAATCCACGGGTACGCCAGATACGGTCTCCCTCTCGCCAAGTGATGACGGTCTGTACAAGGGCATCGGTGCGTCCACCAGGCGGAATACTCACCTGATAATTGTCAAGCAAAGGGAAGGTCTTTCCCAACTTCATCTTGTAGATATTGCGCAAGGCTTTCACAAAAGCATCATACTGACCATCGCCCGAGCTTTGGTCTTCATATTCCTTGCCATCTATCTCCACTTTAACACTTGCTATAGGTTTCAAACCGTATGAGGTTGACACCATGTAACTTACAAGTTTCACCTTATCTTCTGGAGCACCATGTTTCAGCACATCGCTCACGATGTAAGGCAGGTCGTCTTGGGTTACTATTTCCTTACGGTCACCAAGTTCGGTAATACGTTTAGTCACAGCCCTTGTCTGCTCGGGTGTCAATTCCAAGCCTAACTCATTCAAGTTCTGAATGATATTTGCCTTGCCCGAATTCTTACCGAGTGCATACTCACGATGACGACCAAAACGCTCAGGTACCAGATCGTTGCAATAAAGTTTATCCTTATTGTCTCCATCAGCATGCACACCAGCCACCTGAGTAAAAACATTGTCTCCCACCACTGGAGTGTTAGGAGCTACAGCGATTCCACTATACCCTTCCACCAAATGAGAAACGTCGTTCAGACGGTCTTCTTTGATATTAGTCTTAGCATGGAACATATCCTTCAAGATAACCTGTACGCTGGCAAGTGGTGCATTTCCACAACGCTCCCCCAGCCCATTGACCGTCACATGAAGTCCCTTCGCTCCACTCAACACAGCAGCCAAGGAGTTACTCACAGCCAAGTCGTAGTCGTTGTGAGCATGGAAGTCAAAATGCGAATTAGGATAGCGGCGCACCATCAAACGCATGTACTCCACACATTCGAGCGGATTCAAGATACCCAATGTATCAGGCAGAAGAAATCGTTTGATTGGCAACTTCACGAGCTCATCCATCATCATGAAAAGATAGTCGCGAGAGTCGCGCATACCGCTCGACCAATCCTCCAAGTAAAGATTCACTGTGAATCCCTTGCCTATGGCATAGTCGATAGTCTGCCTGATGCGTGCAAGATGTTCCTCAGGAGACATCTTAAGCTGTTGGGTACAATGTTTGTAGCTGCCTTTTGCCAAGAGGTTGATGACATGCCCACCACACTCCGCAATCCAATCCACACTTTTGTTGTTATCCACGAATCCCAATACCTCTACGGAATCCAACTTGCCTATCGTCTTTGCATAACGGCAAATTCGAGCGACAGCATCTTTTTCACCTTCAGAAACTCGTGCCGAAGCCACCTCAATGCGATCTACATTGATGTCGTGGAGAAGCATCCTTGCTATCATCAATTTCTCATGAGGAAGAAACGAGACTCCATTGGTCTGCTCACCATCACGTAGTGTGCAGTCCATGATTTCAATCTCCCTGATACGAGAATTTTCTCTCTTTGCGTTAACGTTCATCTTATCTTTAAATGTTTAGTGTTTAATGTTAAGTGTTAAATGAGGCTTTACCCCCTTTTAACTTGTCTTTAATCCACCAAGTTATCATTTAACATTTAACATTTTTATTCTTAGCTTCCCAAGCCTCTACCTTATCACGGTTCTGAACAAGGAAATCTACATCGTCAAGACCATTCTCCAAGCAATGTTTCTTATAGCCATTAATATCAAAGTGCTCGCTGTGACCAGTGGCAAGGTTTGTCACTGTCTGATTAGGAAGATCAACCTTGACCTGAGTCTTGTGATCCTTATCGATGCTCTCGAAGAGTTCCTTTAAGAAAGGCTCGTTAACCACCACTGGCAACACGAGATTGTTCAACTCATTGTTCTTGTGGATGTCGGCGAAGAAAGAGCTTATGACGACACGGAAGCCCGCACCGGCGATGGCCCATGCGGCGTGCTCGCGAGAAGAACCTGAGCCGAAATTCTTGCCAGCCACAAGGATGACACCGCTGTAAGAAGGGTCGTTCATCACAAAGTCTGGCTTTGGTGTACCGTCGGCATTGTAACGCCAGTCACGGAAAAGGTTGTCGCCCATACCCTCTTTGTCGATAGCCTTGAGGAAACGAGCTGGAATTATCTGGTCGGTATCTACATTCTCCAAAGGAAGAGGAATACAGCTAGATGTGATTACATTAAATTTCTGTTTCATCATTATTGCCTTAATGTTTTATTTTTAATGCTTACATAAACTCTCTTGGATCGGTTATCTTGCCTGTGATAGCAGCTGCCGCTGCTATGTATGGACTGGCAAGGATTGTGCGAGAGCCTGGTCCTTGACGCCCCTCGAAGTTACGGTTGGATGTACTTACGGAGTACTTGCCCGCAGGAATCTTATCATCGTTCATCGCCAAGCAAGCAGAGCATCCTGGCTGACGAATCTCAAAACCAGCAGCCTCCACTATCTTATCGATACCTTCTTCACGTATTTGTTTATCAACCAACCATGAACCTGGTACAAGCCAAGCTGTCACACCGTCTGCCTTATGGCATCCTTTAACGATGGAAGCGAAGGCTCTGAAGTCTTCGATACGACCATTGGTGCAGGCACCGAGGAATACGTAGTCGATAGGATGGCCCAGGAGTTTCTCGCCTGGTTCGAAGCCCATGTACTTAAGGCTCTTCTTGAAACCAGCCTGCTCTTCCTCAGGAATCTGGTCGAGCGTAGGAATGTTCTCGGTGATGCCGATGCCCATACCAGGGTTGGTACCGTAGGTGATGCGTGGCTCGATATCCTTGGCATCGAAAGTCAACTCCTTGTCGAAGACAGCGTCGTCTCCGCTCTTCAAGGTCTTCCAATAAGCCACTGCCTTGTCCCAGTCCTCTCCCTTTGGAGCATACTCACGACCCTTGATGTACTCGAAAGTTGTCTCGTCAGGTGCGACGAAACCACCACGGGCACCCATCTCGATAGAGAGGTTACAGAGAGTCAAACGACCTTCCATAGACATGTCCTTGACTACATCTCCACCGTACTCAACGAAGTAACCTGTGGCACCAGATGTAGTAAGTTGGCTCATCAGATAGAGAGCCACATCCTTGGCTGTAACGCCTTTTCCAAGCTTGCCGTTGATACTGATGCGCATAGACTTCGGCTTGCTCTGAAGAATACATTGGGAAGCCATCACCATCTCCACCTCTGATGTACCGATACCGAAAGCTACGGCACCCATGGCACCGTGGGTAGAAGTATGGGAGTCGCCACAAACGATGGTCATGCCTGGCAAAGAGAGTCCTTTCTCTGGACCTACCACGTGGATGATACCATTGTCCTTGGTATTCATAGCAAAGTGGGTGACACCGAAGTCGGCTGCGTTCTTTGCCAAGGTATCTACCTGCTTTTTAGAGATTGGATCCTTGATAGGCTTGTCCTGGTCGTGGGTAGGAGTATTGTGGTCAGGCATACAGAAAATCTGGTCTGGGCGGAACATCTTGAGCCCACGTGCTCGCATACCAGCGAAAGCCTGAGGTGATGTAACTTCGTGACAGTAGAGACGGTCGATATAAAGCTGCGTAGGACCGTCTGGAACAATCTGGACAACGTGCTTGTCCCAAATCTTGTCAAATAATGTATTCATTATGTAATTGTTTAATGTTTATTGTTTAATGTTTACTTAGCAAGTTGAAATATAGAAACCAACTTAACGATGATCATCTTATCTTAAACTTGTTGATACAGTCGATGTAAGCCTCGACGGAGGCTGTCACGATGTCGGTGTCCGCTCCGAAGCCATAATATACATGACCATCGTACTCCACTTGCATATGAACCTTGCCCACATCGTCAGAACCCTTGTCGATAGCCTGGATGGTGAATTCCTTGAGGTTCATCTCCTTGGTGATAATCTTCTTAAGGGCACGGATAGCGGCATCCACAGGACCATTTCCAGACGAAGCAGCCTCGAACTTCTGCCCTGAGATATCGAGACCGATACTAGCCACGCTCTTGAAGCCCTTGCCAGTAGTAACCTGCAAGAAGTCGAGCGCAACACCATGCTTATCGGCAGAGTCGGCACCTGCGAGCATCAATACATCCTCATCTGTCACTTCCTTCTTTTTGTCTGCTAACTGGAGGAATTTCTTATATATTTTATCAAGCTTAGCCTCGTCCTCGATATTCACACCATTCACGTTGAGTCGATACTTCAAGGCTGCACGCCCCGAACGAGCTGTCAAAACGATAGCGTTGTCGTCAAGTCCCACATCCTTAGGATCCATAATCTCGTAAGTCTGTACATTCTTCAAAACACCATCCTGATGGATACCAGAAGAATGGGCGAAGGCGTTGCGACCAACAATCGCCTTGTTTGGCTGAACAGGCATATTCATCAAGCTGCTCACCATACGAGAAGTAGGGACAATTTTAGTTGTATTGATATTGGTATCGATATCGATTCCCTTGTGACACTTCAATATCATGGCTATCTCTTCAAGCGAAGTGTTGCCAGCCCGTTCACCGATGCCATTGACAGTCACTTCCACCTGGCGTGCGCCATTCAATACACCCTGCAATGTATTAGCAGTAGCCATACCCAAGTCGTTGTGACAGTGAGTGGAAAGACGCGCATTTTCAATGCCGTCCACATGCTCCATCAAGTACTTGATTTTGTCACCATACTCGTCTGGCAAGCAATAGCCCGTAGTATCAGGAATGTTGATCACGGTAGCACCAGCCTTGATGACAGCCTCCACCACCCGAGCTAGATACTCATTGTCTGTACGACCAGCATCCTCTGCGTAAAACTCTACATCCTCGACATATTTCTTGGCATACTTCACGGCAGCCACTGCACGTTCGATGATTTCCCTGCGAGTGGAGTTGAACTTATATTTGATATGGCTATCGCTTGTTCCGATGCCTGTGTGTATTCTTTTATGTTTGGCATACAGCAATGCCTCGGCGGCACAATCAATATCTTTCTCTACCGCACGAGTCAAGGCACAAATGGTTGGCCATGTCACAGCTTTAGAAATCTCTACCACCGAATTGAAATCGCCAGGACTAGAAATAGGAAAACCTGCCTCAATCACATCGACACCCAACTGCTCCAGTTGCTTAGCCACCTGAATTTTCTCTACTGTGTTCAACTGACATCCTGGAACCTGCTCGCCATCACGTAGGGTTGTGTCGAAAATGTATAATCTGTCACTCATATTTTGCTCATATTTTAAATTCCACACTTGCTTTGTCATATAAGATTTCATAAAAGAAATAACATCTATCCTTTGAAAATCCGAAACACACAGGATAAGCAAAAAGCCTTCCCCCACTCTCCTCTTCAGCGAAAGTGTAGAAAGGCTTCACATTTATCAACCGATGAACTATACACATACCTTGTCACTTTCGCCCACATGCTGTAGTCGAAGTCGAATCGTAATGCTGGTAATATTCAAAGACGCCGTTCTCATATTCTATAATTTATTCTTTATAAAAGTCATTGTTGCAAACCGATTGCAAAGGTACTACTTTCAACCGACATATACAAACAATTTATAAGTTTTTTAACCTTAAACATTACAATTCATAACTTACAACTCCAATATTTGCGCAATAACAAATAAACTGTGCAAATAAAACACATTTTCCTGCTTAGTATGGAGGCTTTGAATCCACTTCAGGCAAAGGAGGAAGAAAATCTCCTGTTTCTCCCAGGTTATCATTCATTCTTGACCCAATGATTTCGCCTCCCATCTCCAATGGAGCAGTAGAAGCATCTTGTGGATCTTGGAAGCGAGTAAATTCACCACGGAAATTAAGCAAGACATCTCCTGTAGCACCCTTACGATGCTTGGCAATAATGATTTGAGCCATACCATGAAGGTCATTTCCCTTCTCGTCGACATAAATATGATAATACTCAGGACGGTGAACAAACAGAACCATATCGGCATCCTGCTCAATGGCACCCGACTCACGAAGGTCACTCAGTTGGGGACGCTTACCCTCAAGCCCCTCACGGCTCTCCACGTTACGCGAAAGCTGTGACAGAGCAAGCACTGGAATATTGAGTTCCTTGGCAAGTCCCTTGAGTGAACGAGAAATGGTAGAAACCTCCTCTTGACGGCTACCAAATTTCATTCCGTTGGCATTCATCAACTGAAGATAGTCAATCATGAGCAGTTTCACGCCCTTCTCTCTTACCAGTCGGCGTGCCTTGGTACGCAATTCGAAAACTGAAAGTCCTGGCGTATCGTCGACATAGATTGGAGCACCTGTAAGTTCGCGCAACTTGCGGTCGAGCCGCTCCCACTCCGAATTGTCGAGTTGTCCATTCAATATTTTATGTCCAGAGATTTCACACACGTTGCTAATCAAGCGGTTCACCAACTGGACATTGTTCATTTCCAAAGAGAAAAAACCGATGGGAATATGGTAATCAACTGCCACATTCTTGGCAATACTCAAGGCAAAAGAAGTCTTACCCATCGCAGGGCGTCCGGCTATAATGACAAGATCGGAAGGCTGCCAGCCACTGGTTATATCATCGAGACCAGTATAGCCTGTTGGAATACCAGTAAGGCCACCAGAGTTCTTGGCTGCACGTTGCAGAATGTCGACGGCATCCTTGATGACTGGGTCTATCTGAGTATAGTCCTGCTTCATATTGTTCTGCGACAGTGCGAAAAGCTCAGCCTCGGCATGCTGCATCAACTCGTCTACGTCAACACTCTCGTCGAAGGCTTGCGTCTCAATGTCGGAAGCATAGTGTATGAGCTGACGCTGAAGGGCTTTCTGTGCCAGGATACGGGCATGATACTCTATATGGGCGGCAGATGCCACCTGCGAGGAAATATCCATGAGATAGGAGGCTCCCCCCACACGATCGATTTCGCCCATCTTGGTAAGCTCGTTGACGAGCGTCATAATATCTACAGGACGCTCCTCCATGTTCATCTTCTGTATGGCCTCGTAGATTTTCTGATGACGAGGCTCGTAAAAAGTGGTAGGCTTCAACATCTCCGAAACCATAGAGAAAGCATCCGAATCGACCATCAAGGCACCCAATACCACACGTTCCAGCCCTATGTCTTGCGGCTGAAGGTGAGCGTACTTGGTATCTATCTGTGGCTTGGTGCTGCTACGGTGTCTACTACTATCTGTATTATTGTTGCTTGGCATTTTTGTTAGCTTTTTTCTGTTATTTTTATTATTCTTCCGATTGGTGGAACTTTCTTATTTCCTACAAAGAAGTCTATTCCGCAGGAAAATGATTGTCCATCAAATTCAGCATCATGGCATACTCCACCTGAGTCACCCCATTTCTAAGAAGCAGACTTTTAAACTCAGCTACATTGGAGAAGATTTTATCGTGGTCATCTCTATTGGCTATGACATAGTCTATCATGCGTTTCTGCGCATCTTCCAAATGTCCCTTACACCATTCTATAATGCCTAAGAGAAAGAACTCTTTGGCTAAATCATCTACCTTCTCTTCCTGCAACATAAGGATGAGTTTACCGATTTCCTCGCCCGCTTTCTGCACTTCGTCATTGTCGAGCAGTACACGAACGAGCAATATCATATGTATGCGGTTTCCTGGATATTTGTAATCCAACTCGTAAGCCACTTTCAGTGCCTCGCTATAAAGATGGGTGGAACGCAGACTATCAATCTTGGAAATAAGGAGTGAAGGCTTATCGCCCAACTTATCGTGTAAAGTATCAAAGATATCAAGCGCCTCCTTGTACATATTCTGCTGCAGGTAGCACTTCACCAGCAATTTTCCGACTGCCACATCTCCTGGATTCTCGTCGAAGACAGGCTTCAGCAAATGAACCGCTCCATCATAGCGTTTCTTAACATGAATCAGACAGAGAGCCTGCAAGACAAAACCATCGTGGGTACCAATAAAGAAATGGCGCATATAATGGTCGAGTTCTACATAATTCTTGTTCTTGGCAAGGAATCGGCAGACGCTGAGATGTACTTCATCCAATTCATCATCATCGGAAAAGACCTCGCTGCTCAAAAAAGCTGGGTCGACCCAGGTCTTGCTCTCGTTGACAAACGGATTGGGGAAGCCACCGCGCATCGGAGCCAGTTGGAAAAATCGGTACAGATCCTGCAGATAGTTGCGACGTAAAGCCACAGAATCATTTTGCTGCAAGTCAAAATCATCGTTCTTGGGGATGTTTAAAGATGGCGGCAAAATAAAATCCTTGTACTGAGGCATACGGGCTATGATAGCTTGCAAAGAGAATAGGATGCTATATTTGTCGCCTTCGCTTAGAGCAGAACCTGTAATCGAAATCAGGAAATCGGCTTTGCCACCAAGTGCTTCCTTCGTCTGGCTCAAGTCGGGATGATTAAGCGTGAAAGGCGCAAACCAGTTGGAGAACTGATGGAAGAAGGGATAATTCTTCATCTTGCAGAAGGTGGCATAGTTGACATCGAGCCCCGCATCTCTCCGCACCTGCATCATTTCCATACTCTTGTCAAACTGATTCATGAAACGGTCTTCCATCTCCGAATCAACAATTTCCTCGACAGAAGTATCCTCCAGTCCGCCATCCTTCATCATTTTATAGCCATTACGGCTCAAGTTAATAAGGTCGGGCATGATATTCTTGTCGATGTCAGCAGAAACCAAAGACGTTTGCTGGCACTGGAATATTTGCTTCTGCAAAGACTGTAGATCCTTCTTTACTTGGTCGCTATGATCTCCACACAAAAGTTTCTTCTTCATGTCCATAGCATAGATTGAAGACCAAGGCATGGAGAGGACAAACCCCACCAAGGCACGCTGGCGCACACTCTCACATGCCGACTGCTGATAGACGGAAAGCAACGTCTCAGACTTCCGAGAGTCGAAAGCCACAAAGCAAGCCAACATGAGGGCGCTCTCTATCATCAAGGATGCTACCTGCGGAATCTTTTCCGCCACCAACAGAGAAGTTACGTATTGCGACATTGCACTATCCCACTGACGGCTCACAAGAACAGAATCAAAGGCCTTCCGATAGTCTTCGAAGGAAGCGTCAGACTGTTCCAACCTCTGAAGGGTCGACATTAGGTCGAAACCCTTGATACGGTTGACCGCAGCCTTGAACACTTGGTTGGAAGAAATAGCCTTTTCAAGTTCGATGTGGTGTTCCAATCGTAAAAGCCGTTCTACAAGGGAAGAAAAAACGCTGTATCCATTGGGGTCTTTGTTGGCGCATGCAAAAAATTGCAACATGCGGTTATAGTCGCCCAACAAATCTTCCACCTCTGCCCGAAGGCCTGTCATACTAAATTGAGTATCAATAACAGACTTCAGCCGATATACATATTCGTTGAAATGTTCCATGAGCTGAACCCTGTCTTGTTGATGTAGGATCAAATGTAAATCGCTTGACATTTTTTACTGCTATTTATTTTTTAATAGAGTTAGCAATATTCAGGTCGTGCTGACGCGGACTGCCAGCGTGCTGATAACGAAGTTTTGGCAAGGCATCAACCGTACGTGCATCAACGCCACAACTTCTGATTATTAAATTCTTATAATGCTGTACTCCATTCTTATTTATACTGTCGACAGCCATATTATAGGCTTTAGTAAAAAGAGCCAACTGCTGTTTGCGACGCGAGTCTTTCAAGGCCTCTGTACGAAAAGCGAACACACCTAAGTGTACATTCTTGTCGCGACTATCCATCAACTTCACATGACCTTCAAGGCGTGCACGAGTGGCTTGAGGCTCAGGAAGGAGAACCGCATCCATCTCATTGTTGAGTAACATCTTGAGACGTATGTTTACATCATTAATCTGAACACGATAAACATCGTATTTGGGATGCACGCTGTCGATGGCAAGAGTGGCAAGAAAGTCGGTTGCCGAATAGCGAGTAATGGCTATCATCTTATCAGACAACTGCTTGAGCTCTGAGATGCGCGAACGTTTGTTGGAGATAATCTGCCAATAAGCGGAAGTTGCGATGGGGAAAACAAGTCCCGTACCTTTCGACTGCAGACGGGAAGCCCGAACCAAGTCGGTCACCGAGCCTTCTATCCGCTTGTTGATCAATGCCGTATCACAGTCCATCTGTGCATTGAAATGGCGCAGATGGACATCTACATCCAAAATATCGAAGAGATGACACTCCTTAGCCACGAGCACAGGAAGACAGTCGAGCGTAGGCATGACTCCTATCTTGAGCGAAGCACGGTCGATGCTGTCGAGCCGAACTTTCTCTGCCTTACTCAGACGAGCACGCCTCTCGTGAGAATCGCCACAGCTGCTTATTCCAATTAACGCACAACAAACGAATAATACTAAAAATAAATTCTTATTCATCATAAAATGTTTTACTCCACATAAAGCACGAGTCCTTTCAGATACTCACCCTCTGGATGATAAATATTGATGGGATGGTCGGCAGGCTGATGTAACTGATGCAGGATTCTCACCTTTCTGCCCACTTGGGCTGCAGCCGTAAACACAGCATTGCGGAAATTGTCCTTGGTAACGACCTGAGAACAACTGAAGGTAAAGAGTATGCCGCCTTTCTTAATACGCTGCAGCCCCTTCACGTTGAGACGAGTATAACCTTTCAAGGCGTTACGCAGAGCAGCACGATGCTTGGCAAAGGCAGGAGGATCGAGCACGATGAGGTCGTACTGTTGGTCGTGCTCGTCAAGATACTTGAAAGCATCTTCACAGAAAGCCTCATGACGGCCATCGCCCGGGAAGTTGAGCACCACATTATCGTTGGTCAGTTCTATAGCCTTGGCGCTGCTGTCCACCGAGTGTACCAGTTTGGCATCGCCACGCATAGCATAAACAGAGAAGCCGCCCGTGTAGCAGAACATATTGAGCACACTCTTGCCCTTGGCATACTGCTCCAAGAGGGAACGGTTCTCACGCTGGTCTACAAAGAAACCTGTCTTTTGTCCGCGCAACCAATCGATATGGAACTTCAATCCGTTTTCCATCGCCACATTGC
Source organism: Candidatus Segatella mututuai (assembly GCA_002439605.1). Lineage (GTDB taxonomy): Bacteria > Bacteroidota > Bacteroidia > Bacteroidales > Bacteroidaceae > Prevotella > Prevotella mututuai. Next base: position 31,098 of record DJOI01000032.1, read on the forward strand.
TGGCATTTCCACCAACAAGAAATCCGTTCTCCTGATGCAGGTCGGCCTTATAAGGCAGAGTTGTCTCGCTCTTATAGTAGACATTAGAGATACGCTCATCCATCACTTTTACCAAAGCCTGACAAATCTCGTTGCGACAGACATGCATGCCCACGCTGTGCGCCTGCATCACGGCCGTAGAGCCATAGCAGTCTATCACCAAACCTGGCAAATAATCGCCTTCTCCGTGTACAAGGCGGTAAGTATTATTGGCAGGACTGTCGGCTATACCGACTCCGACACGCATGTTTAGTGCAGCCTGCAGGCGCTCGCGCCAAAAGTCGGTATTGATCTCTATATCTTCGAAGGAAAGCACACGCACGGCAATAGAGCCTATCTGATAATGCCCTATGGCTATAAACTCGCCTGCGGCTGTGATAACTCTTACAGTCTCGCCTTCCTTGATGTCCTCGTCCATGTGATGAATGGCACCTGAAAATATCCAGGGATGGAATCGCTTGAGCGATTCTTCTTTTCCTCTTTTCAGAAATATCTGTTTGTACATATTTTGTTTTTACTTTATTTCGCCTAAAAAAAGATGTAAAGACAGGTGTCTTCACGTGCAATTTTTACCTTCACTCTTCCACCAATTTTACAGGTTCCACCAACTCGTAATCTCCTTCACGCGAGAGTCGCTGTAGCTCTTCGTATATCTTGATGCAAGCCCAAGCATCTGTGGCCGCATAGAGTTTCTGGGCATCCCGCAACACCGCTTGTTCCCAGTTGCTCAAGCGCTGTGCCTTGCTTATCTTCATGTGGAACAGGTTGGCATAGAGTTTCTGCAAGCTCTTGTCCTCAAGTCCAAACTTTTCCGCCACATCCTGCAGTTCCACAAACTTGCCAGCCTTGAAGTCAGCCCTGCGATGCAACTGCAACAGATCATCATGCCAAGACAGCCCCACCTTGACCACTCTCCCATCCTCCAGCAATCGGATGATGGCTGGTGTCATGCCTGTCAGGTTCAAGCGAAACAGGAAACAGGTGTCGTGCGTACTCACTTGCAGCAACGACACCTCATATCTATGCCCCTTCTTGAATGACGGACGGGTTTCTGTATCAAATCCTAATATTTTCTGGCTCAGCAGATAATCAACAGCCTTCTCTGTTTCGCCAGGGGTAACAATCATTATTATACGTCCTTGAAACAACACTTTCGGAAGACCAGTAATTTCGCGCTTGTCGAACTTTTTAAATAGAATTTTCATTAAATTTTTCTTACTTTCGATTGCAAAATTAAGAAAAAATGGCGAGAAAATGGCGAGTTTCTCATTTATTTTCTCTAATTTTGCAGATAAATAAATAAATGTATAAAAAATGGCAAAGAAAAAAACACAGCGCAAGGCCAAATCCTTCAGCGAGGCCTTAGGCTTGGAATATTTGTTCAACAACACTATAACAGACTTTTTCTTGGGACTAACTCTCTTCTTCGCATCTATTTACGTCATCATTGCCATGGTGTCATTCCTCAACACAGGTGCCGCAGACCAAAGCTTATTGGAAGATTTGCGACCAGGTGAATGGACTAATTCCGAGCAACAATTCCAAAACTATTGTGGCTCCTGGGGGGCTATCATCTCCTATTGGCTCATGTCGCTCAATTTTGGCTTTCCCGCCTTTCTGTTGCCTTTGTTCTGCGTGCTGGTAGGCTTTCAGCTCATGCACGCCTATAAAATCAACCTTTTGAAATGGTTTCTATGCACGATGGTGGTCATGCTGTGGAGTTCAGTAACCTTTGCCAAATTCCTCACACCCATCATGGGCGACCTCATCTTCAATCCGGGTGGAAAACACGGGCTCTTCGTCGTACAACGACTCGAAGACATCGTGGGTCCTCCAGGACTTACCGCCATCCTGCTTTTTGTAGCCGTGGCATTTCTCACCTACCTTACTACAGAGACTATTACGGTCATCAGAAAAGCACTCAACCCTATCGGATTCATATCCAAGAGGGTATCTTTCGAAATCACCAATCACAAGACAAAAGATGACAAAGAATCCATTGCCAACGATTCTGAGACAAGCCAAGATGAGCCTATAGAAGACGAAGACTTGCCAAGCACCGTGCTCGAGGAATTCAAAGAGCCAGAGCCCGCACGAGTGATAGACTTGGACGTGACACCGGGAGAAGCCCCCGTTAAGAAGGATGAAAATTTGCAAAGCGGCAATACCGAAGAAGGCAAGTCGTTGTTGGAAAAGCAGCGAGAGCTCCGCACCCAGAAGGCGGACCTAAGCGCAAAAGAAGCCGCCAAGGTAGCTGGAGGAAATATCGATATGGACATAGCCGTAGCTGCTGCCGATGAAAAGGCACACGGACCAATAGTAAGCAATGTAGAACATCTCAACGCACCCATCAACCCCAAGGAGCCTTTCACCAAGTACAAGTACCCCACCTTGAATCTGCTCAAGAAATATGAAGACAATGGCAACTATATCGACCAAGCTGAGCAGATAGCCAACAAAAACCGCATCATCGAGGTGTTGGGCAACTTTGGCGTTACCATACGTACCATAAGGGCCACGGTGGGACCAACGATTACGCTCTATGAGATTCAGCCTGCAGAAGGTGTACGCATCTCCAAGATAAAGAATCTCGAGGACGACATCGCCTTGAGCCTTGCCGCCTTGGGAATACGAATCATCGCACCTATTCCGGGCAAAGGAACCATAGGCATCGAGGTGCCTAACGCCAAGCCAAACATTGTGAGCATGGAGAGCATCCTCAACTCAAGGAAATTTCAGGAAACCAAGATGGAGCTACCTATCGCCTTGGGAAAGACCATCACCAACGAGGTATTCATGGTAGATCTGGCAAAAATTCCTCACCTGCTTGTTGCCGGCGCAACGGGTCAGGGAAAGTCTGTAGGCCTGAATGCCATCATCACCTCTCTATTATATAAGAAGCATCCCAACGAGTTGAAGTTTGTACTTATCGACCCCAAGAAGGTTGAGTTCAGCGTTTACTCACGCATTGCCAACAAATTTATGGCTGCCCTGCCTGACGAGGAAGAGCCTATCATTACCGATGTTACCAAGGTGGTACGCACACTCAACAGTCTGTGCGTGCTCATGGACAGTCGATACGACTTGCTGAAAAAAGCTGGAGCCAGAAACATCAAGGAGTACAACCAGAAATATATTAACCACAAACTGCGACTCACCGATGGACATGAATACATGCCATACATCGTGGTCATTATCGATGAGTTCGGCGACCTCATCATGACGGCGGGTAAAGAGGTAGAGTTGCCTATAGCACGCATAGCACAGTTAGCCCGTGCCGTCGGAATACACATGGTTATAGCCACCCAGCGTCCTACCACAAGTATTATCACGGGTAACATCAAGGCCAACTTTCCAGGCCGCATCGCTTTCAAGGTTACTTCGGCCATCGACTCAAAAACTATCCTCGACCGCACAGGCGCCAATCAGCTGATAGGACGAGGCGACATGCTTTACCAGGGCGGTCAAGAGCCAGTACGTGTACAATGTGCCTTTGTAGACACACCAGAAATAGAGCGTATCAACGAGTACATCTGCGAACAGCCTGGCCCCATCGAGCCTATGGAACTTCCCGAGCCCGCCAATGATGACAATGCCACTGGAGCAGGAAACGTGGATGCACGCAGCCTCGACCCATTCTTTGAGGAAGCAGCCCACGCCATAGTCCTTTCGCAACAGGGAAGCACCAGCATGATTCAGCGCCGATTCTCTATCGGCTATAACCGTGCCGGACGACTCATGGATCAACTGGAGGCAGCAGGTGTCGTTGGAGCAGCACAAGGCAGCAAGCCAAGAGAGGTACTCGTCCAGGACGAGAATCAGCTCAACAACCTGCTGGCTGCTTTACGCGGACAGTGAGACAGTAATTCAAACACACAATTTTAGACATGAAGAAAACTATTCTTATCGCACTCATGACCCTGATGGGACTAAGTGCATTTGCCCAGAGCGCCCGACAGGTACTCGACAAAACAGCCAAGGTGATAGGCAACAAAAACGGGGCAAGCGCCAACTTCACCATATCAAACGCAAAAATAGGGACGAGCAGCGGCACTATTGCCATCAAAGGAAACAAGTTCAATGCTCGCACACCACAAGCCATCGTATGGTTTAACGGAAAGACCCAGTGGACATATCTGAAGAAAACCAACGAGGTGAACATCTCTACCCCGACCCAAGCACAACAGATGTCGATGAATCCCTATACCTTTATCAATATATATAAGACGGGCTACAAAATGGATCTGAAGAAAAACGGCAACAACTATCTGGTTCATCTGACAGCACGAAATCAAAAACGTTCTGTTGCCGAGCTCCACATCACTATCAGCAAAAAAAACTATGTGCCAACGCAAGTCAAGATGAGACAGGGCAAAACATGGAGCACTATCAAGATAAGTAATTTCAAGGCGCGCAACATACCCAACAGTTCATTTGCTTTCAAGGCCACAGAGTTTCCATCAGCTGAAGTCATCGACCTCAGATAAAGTTCTGAATACATAATTAAAGCAAACAGTTCCCCCGCTATATATAATAAGGTATGGAATAAGGGGAAAGCTGTCAACAGAAGAGAAATGTAATAAATTTGGAGAAATTACAAATATATTTGTAATTTCTCCAAATTTATTTTGCAATTACAATAAAAATACCTACCTTTGCATCATAAAAAAAACTGCAAAGCGAATGAGAGACCAAGAAGCATACTATAGACTACAGGAAACAGGCATACGTCCATCCAAGCAAAGATTAGCCATACTGGACTGGCTCATCAATCACCCCATCCACCCCACGGTAGAGGATGTTTACCAGGGACTGTACAAACAGATTTCCACCTTGAGCAGAACTACAGTCTACAACACGCTACGCATGCTGAGCGAAAAGGGAGCGGCACAAATGATCACCATCGACGAGCACCGTGTGTGCTATGATGGAAATCCTAAAAGCCATGTACACTTTTTCTGCAAGAAATGCGGACGAGTCATAGACTTGATGAACGAAGATGCCCCACAGTTGCAATACGAGACTTACATTGATGGCAATCTCGTCCAGGAACAGCAGCTCTACTACAAGGGTATCTGCGCTGATTGTGCCGCTAAAAAGGAACAGGCTGTTTTGCAGGAAAAAGAAACAAGCATTAATTAACAACTATTTGTATAACAATAAACACAAAACATTATGAAGAAAAAATTTATTTGTACCGTTTGTGGATATATCTACGAAGGTACTGAGGCTCCAGAGAAATGCCCTATTTGCAAGGCTCCAGCCAGCAAGTTCAAATTGTTAGAAGACAGCGTTGACACCGACTTGACCTTCGCCACAACCCATGTATTGGGTCAAGCATACAAGGATGGCGTGAAGGAAGATGTCATCAAGGGCTTGAAAGACCACTTCAACGGTGAGTGTGGCGAAGTAGGCATGTATCTTGCCATGGCACGCCAGGCCGACCGCGAAGGCTATCCTGAAATCGCAGAGGCTTACAAGCGTTACGCTTACGAGGAGGCTGACCATGCCTCTCGCTTTGCTGAATTGCTCGGTGAGGTTTTGGGCGACACGAAGAGCAACCTCGAGGCACGTATTGCAGCCGAGAAGGGTGCATGCGAGGACAAGTTCCGTATCGCCAAGTTAGCTAAGGAGCAGGGCTCTGATGCCATCCACGATACCGTTCATGAGATGGCAAAAGACGAGGCTCGTCACGCAGCAGGCTTTGCCGGTCTCTACAAGAGATACTTCAAGTAAGAAAGTCGAGAAGAGACAGTTCTCTTCACGACAAACATACAAGGGGGTGTGTCATAAGTCCATGACGCACCCCTTCATATTGTGGTTTAACGATTTTAGTTGACAACAAACAATAAAATACCAGAATTCTGCTGAGGCGAGTTCATACTCTCAATTTCATTCATCCAATATTTCCACAACAGGTACAGTCTTCTGCCCCATCTTACTTTCATAAGTAAAGGTACCCACTTGGCGCAAGCACTTACCTGAAGGAACATTAATCTTTTGGTCATCATAATATGCCATTCCATCCTTCGCCAAGAACATGACAACCATACCACCATTATCTTCCACAAAGTCAACTGTCGCCAAGGCACTACCATCAGGCAGAACCTGTATCACTTTCAATGTACTTGCCGTTATCACTTGTTGCGGTTTTTCGAACATCACAACGTCTCGATTGACGGCATTAGCTTGTCCTTGCTGGGTCGAATTGACAATCAAGGCAAAGACAAACATGAGGACAATACCCGTTACGATACCACCTACATAGGTCAAGATAAATTTAGTTTTAGTACTCATAAGTCTATTATTATTTTAGTTATTTATCCATATCATGATCTCTACCGATAATAGCTAAGATTAGCATCATAACAAGAGGAGTAAATACAAAGCTCAACAGTACCCATAAAGCAACACTCCGACGTCTTCTCTTTGCCATATATCCCACAATGGCATACATTCCTACAAACATCGTAATTACAAACACAAAAATCACCACCGATATAATGGCATCCTTTGGTGTATTATAAATAGAATTATCATTAGGCTGTACCTGTTCGTCTTCGTTATTACTATATGCATCACTGTCCAATTTCAGCAAATTACCATTGTACCCTTTTAATACAAATTTTACTTTGAAACAATGCGAAGCTAACTCATGATATTGTGAAGTATAATAGCAATAGTCGTTCCCTGCTTGAAAAGCTTTTACTTTCACAACTCTTGCCATCCTTGGCTCTATCTCTCTTTTCGATACAAAGTCAGCATAATCAATAACATTCCCTTCCATATCGTAATAGATAATACGATACGAAACATTATGTATTGCCTGCCGTGTATTGTTTTTCAATATCAACGTTGCTTCATTGTCCGTAACTTCTTGATCATAAGAAACCATAGTTACAGCTTTCAAACTATCCTTACTCAAAGCCAATGAAGACATTGAGGAAATTAGTCCTAAAAGAAGAGCTACTATAAATTTTACTTTTGTACTCATACGCTCATCATTTTTATTCGTTAGTAAAAACTTTCTATTTCACTCTCACCTCTGGCATTCTTGCCTTAAACTCAGAGTCTATCAAGTGACATTGCTCCTTGATAATACCACGGCGATAAATGGCTGGCTGCAAACAATAGAGGTCGAAGGCATCCTTATCTACATCCTCCACCTTTTGCCAATGAGGAAAAAGTAATTTCATGTAAGCCGTGGCAATACGCTTGATTGCCTTGGAATCACAAACATCAGACTTAGCCTCAAACTCCACCAATTCATCAAATAGCAAACCATACGAATTCTGAATACGCATGGTATGCATAATCTCCGAGAAATACTCTACATTGATTGTCCAACCATTGAAAATCATACTATCGTTGACACGTGGCAACTTCCAACCTTCTATGAAACTATGGAAACGGTCAGGCAAAGCAGAAAGCCCACGCTACGGCATATAATTATTCCACTTACGAATATACCACATATTATACCATTGCATAACAACAGTACATATACAACAAGTCGCAGTAGGATATAATATACCCCAACCGTGAGCATTCACCCATTGCCACATCCGCTGATAGTTTGTAAAGTTGCGAAGTTTACGTTTGAGCAGATGAGCGTAAGTAAACGCTCTATTCCATAAAAGTCACACCCACCCGCTCAGCCCTTTGGGCTTCCTGCAAGATGAATGCATTTGCAAAAATAATAATAATTTCTGAATTTATGTGTTTTTCAAAAGAAATATTTTCACTTTATATTGCAAAACAAATGAATATCCGCAATCATTCAAATTATAGCAGGAAATACATCGAATTTCCTGATGACTAATTTAGTTTGTGGCAGAGCATGATTCAAACATATAACTCTTGTCGATAGCAATCATAGTGAAGGTACGAAGATGCGCTTCTTTGCGGGGCAAAGTTGTACTTCCTTGTGGGTTAACATTGCGCATCCTTAAAGGGTGTCAAACTTGGATATGAAGGGCGTTCCACGGGCGTGGGCTGACCGTCCCACGACCGTGGGACGACTGGCTGACGGTCGTGAGCCAAGCGGCTGACGGTCGTGGAACGCCCGACGGAGTTGACTTTTGCTATCATCTAAAACTGACGTATGGCTGAATCAATCGAGAGATAGTTTCAAGAAATCCTCTTTAACACCATGATATTTGCAATTTGGATGCCTGCGGATATTCATACAACAGAAAGACTGGTCTGGTTACTTTATTTGCGCCCCCCAGTACTTCAAGTATTTAATTTTCTTGCCATTGGTGCCAGTAGGCTTGTTCCATTTTCCACCCAAAACAAGGATGGTGGTTTTCTTTCCTGCAGGAACTGCATCCACAGCATCCTGAAGCGTCATATAATTGCCACGGCCTTCGGCTGACACAACATAATCATAGTGGCGGACATGCTTCCCTAAGGCTGGTACGGCTTTACCTATAGCATCAGCCAAGGCACCCGCAACGATGCGTGCGCCATATACATTATAATGCGTATTGTCCTTACGACCCTTAGGAATACTTGGCACTTCGCCTGGCTTGTACCACATGTGCAGGGTGCGGCTGCCCTTCACGCCGAGAGAGGTTTCTATATCATGGGTAATCTTTGTGGCATCGACAAAGGGAACATTCAACTCCTGAGCTACGCGGCGTGGAGCTACGACATAGGCTCCGTGAGTGTCGATAAGGGTATCGCTGTTGATTTTCTCTTCGCCATCGAAAACCGTATTGCGAAGTTTCTCATCGTCATCGTTCACTTGTTTCTCGGCATACCAACAACGACGAACCACAGCATTGAACAATACAGGAATGCCTCCCTTCTGGCGGGTTTCTTCTACGAAACGACGCAAATTGGCATCGAATGTCGAACCAGGATCGGTATGACGATCGGGTTTGGGCTTTTCGTCATTGTGCCCAAACTGAATGAACACATAGTCGCCAGGCTTCAGATTGTCAAGAACCTTCTGCCAGCGTCCCTCATCGATGAAACTCTTCGAACTACGTCCATTCAAAGCATAGTTGTCTACCAAAATCTTGTCGTCAAAAAAGCCCTGCAACACCATTCCCCAGCCTCGCTCGGGATTATCCTTGAAGTTAGATTTCTCGGCTGCAGTAGAGTCGCCAATGACAAAGATTGTCGTTATCTTGCTACTCGATGTCATGAAAAACAACGTCATGGCAAGACATAATACAATGGATAATTTCTTCTTCATGATTTTTTTGTTTTGTTGTTAGTTTCTGTTTTAAATAGTATAATCCATGGCCTGCTCACGCAGCCCATGGATGAAAACCTAAACGCTCTCACGCCTGAGAGTCGCATAATCAATTTCTTTTTCATATTGAAAGGCAGGAAAGCCTCTCCCTCTCCTACTTCACGGCAGCAATCAGCTCCTCTGCTGTAACAAGGGTCTGTTCGCCACTTTCCATGTTTTTCAGAGTAACCCTGCCTGCCGCCATCTCATTTTCGCCTGCAAGCACAACAAACGGAATATTCTTGGCATTGGCATAGCTCATTTGCTTCTTCATCTTGGCCTTGTCGGGGAAGATTTCGGCACGAACGCCTGCCTGACGCAACTTACCCACAATAGGTAGGCTGTATGCAGTCTCCTTATCGCCAAAGTTGATAAACAACACTTGAGTAGAGTTGACAGCCTCCTTGGGATAAAGATCGAGTGCATTCAACACATCGTAGATGCGGTCGGCACCAAAGCTGATTCCTACACCACTAAGACCAGGAAGTCCAAAGATACCTGTGAGGTTGTCGTAACGACCACCACCAGTGATACTTCCCATCGGTGTATCGAGAGCCTTAACCTCAAAGATGGCTCCTGTATAATAGTTCAAGCCACGTGCCAAGGTAAGGTCAAGTTCTATCTCATTGTTCAACCCTACAGTCTTCAGCGTGTCAAGGATAAAGCGAGTTTCCGCCACCCCTTTCATTCCTGTCTCGGAACCAGAGAGCACCTGTGAAATCACATCCAACTTTTCCTCATTAGAGCCAGAGAGAGAGATGATGGGCTGCAACCTCTCGATGGCTTCTTCTGAGATGCCATCGTTACGCAACTCCTCGTTTACCTTCTCGAGTCCTATTTTATCGAGTTTATCGATAGCTACCGTGATATCCACTATCTTCTCTGCCTCACCTATGACCTCGGCTATGCCAGTAAGAATCTTTCGGTTGTTGATTTTGATGCACACGCGTACTCCAAACTTAGTAAACACGGTGTCTACAATCTGCATCAGCTCAACCTCGTTGAGCAAAGAGTCGGAACCAACCACGTCGGCATCACACTGATAGAACTCACGATAGCGACCCTTTTGTGGACGGTCTGCTCGCCATACTGGTTGAATCTGATAACGCTTGAAAGGCAACTGCAATTCCTCACGATGCTGTACCACATAGCGCGCAAAAGGAACTGTCAAGTCGTAGCGCAAGCCTTTCTCGCAGAGCTTGGCTGCCAACTTAAGTGAGTTGAGGGAGTGTAGTTCCTCACCGCTCACTTTACTCATATAGTCGCCAGAATTGAGAATTTTGAAGAGCAATTTGTCACCCTCCTCGCCATATTTACCCATCAGTGTTTGAAGAGTCTCCATAGCCGGGGTTTCTATCTGTTGAAATCCATAAAGGGCATAGACTTCCTTAATGGTGTCAAAGATGTAGTTGCGCTTAGCCATCTCGACAGGTCCGAAGTCACGCGTTCCTTTTGGGATACTTGGTTTCTGAGCCATTTTATTTTATTGTTAAATACTTAATGATTAGCACTATTCTACCTTCAAAGTAAACGATGAGCACTAAACATCAAACACGTTATAATTATAATTATTCACGCACGATGGTCTGGGCACGGTCTGGACCAATAGAGATGATGCCAATACGTGTTTCGAGGAATTCCTCTACAAAGGTGATGTAATCCTTGAACTCCTGAGGAAACTCCTTCTCGGAAGTAAACTGGGTCATGTCCGTATTCCATCCCTTGAACTCCTTGTAAACAGGCTCTACATCGTCAATCTCATAAGGAAAATCGGTTGTCACAGTGCCATTCTTCAACTTATAGGCCACACAAGCCTTGATGGTTTCGAAGCCGTCGAGCACATCACTTTTCATCATAATCAGCTCGGTTACACCATTTACCATCACAGCATATTTCAACTGCACCAAGTCGCACCATCCACAACGACGTTCACGACCTGTTACTGCGCCATACTCATGCCCCAAGTCACGGATCTTGGCACCTGTCTCGTCAAAGAGCTCTGTCGGGAAAGGGCCTGCGCCGACACGCGTACAGTAAGCCTTCATTATGCCATATACATTACCTATCTTGTTAGGACCGATGCCCAAGCCGATGCAAGCTCCGGCACAGATGGTATTGGATGACGTGACGAAAGGATAAGAACCAAAATCGACATCGAGCATAGTTCCCTGAGCTCCCTCGCAAAGAATGTCCTTACCAGAACGCAGCACTTTGTTGATTTCCACCTCACTATCTACGATGTGAAACTGCTTCAAGTATTCTACACCTTCCATCCAAACCTTCTCTACTTCTGTAATGTCGAAGTTTGTATAACCAAGAGAAGCTATCTGCTTAAGATGCTTAGCTTTATGTGCCTCATACTTAGCCTCAAAATTATCCAAGATATCGCCCACACGCAAACCTGTACGGCTCACCTTGTCGGTGTAAGCCGGACCAATGCCTTTGCCTGTTGTTCCCACCTTGTTCTTGCCCTTAGAGGCTTCGATGGCAGCATCGAGCACGCGATGAGTAGGCATGATGAGATGAGCTTTCTTTGAAATATAGAGGCGATTCTTCAAGTCGTGACCACTTTTCTCAAGATCCTTGGCCTCCTGCATGAAAAGGTCGGGAGCCAATACCACACCATTACCAATGATGTTCACCTTGCCACCCTGAAAAATACCAGACGGAATGGAGCGAAGAACATACTTCTGCCCCTCAAACTCTAAAGTATGACCAGCGTTAGGGCCTCCCTGAAAGCGTGCGATGACATCATACTTAGGTGTCAACACGTCTACCACCTTTCCCTTACCTTCATCGCCCCACTGTAACCCGAGCAGGACATCAACTTTACCTGTGTTCATTTTTTATTATATATATTGTTTTTATTCAAGCTTCACCTGTGTTCTCCGACTGTTCAACCTTGCCTTTCTGCTTTTTCTGGCAGACAGCACAGAGTCCGTAAATATAGAGTGCAAACTCATCACATCGGAAATCATTCAACTGCGTCATGCCTATGGCCCTGGTTACCATCGGTGCGTCTATATCGGTCACACTTCCACAAACCGTACACACTTGGTGCACATGATTCTCACGTCCTAAAGACGCTTCGTACTTGGTGCCTTGAGCCAACCCATGCCTTACTACAAGCTTCAACTCCACCAATAGATGAATCGTATTGTAAAGCGTAGCACGGCTTACGCGAAAGCCACTATTTGTCAAATACTCCCCCAATTCTTCGAGCGTAAAATGCTTGTCGATGCTGTACACAGCATCCAAAATAGCATAACGCTCAGGGGTTTTTCGGTGCAGGCAGGCCTCAAGATAATCGTCCAAGACCTTCCTCACCCGAACCTTTACGTCGTCTGTCATAATACTTGTTAGTTACATAAAACGCACAAAGATACTCATTATTTACGACATAGGGAAAATTCTTTTTTTAAAAAAATATAAAACGCTCACGTTAGGAGCAAAATATACTCGGGCTACAAAAACATACGTTATTCCTCCAGACTCTCCATCTTGCGGAGTTCTTCATAAATGCGTTGCACAGGCAACCCCATCACATTGAAATAACTGCCTTTGAGACCTACACACCCCACGTAGCCTATCCATTCCTGAATGCCGTAGGCACCTGCCTTGTCGAAAGGCTTGTAACGAGAGACATAATAGTTTATTTCTTGTTCTTCAAGAGTCTTGAAACTCACCTCTGTCACCACGGAAAATTGACATTGCCGTTTACGAGTGGTAAGAGACACCCCCGTCACCACATGATGGGTCTTGCCACTCAACATACGTAGCATGTCGCAAGCCTCCTCTGCATCACGAGGCTTCCCCAACACGATACCCTTGCACTCCCTGTCGTCCGAAAAACCTTCGGAGGGTGCTATCACCACTGTATCTGCCGTAAGTACCAAGAGGTTATCTTCACCTTTCTCAAGAAGAGATTGGTAAGCCGCCGCCTTTTTACTGGCTATATATTGAGCGGTATCGTATGCATCCAGTGTATCGGGGAAACTCTCATTTACCCCTTCCATTACCTTTACTTCAAAGGGAATATCAAGCCCTGCCAACAATTCCCTACGACGAGGAGAATTGCTCGCCAATATGATTTTATATTTCATCGTTATTGCTTCTTCATTATACGAATTGCCTTATCATTCAGCAAGCGAACGACATCCCGGTGCTTGGAGCCTTCACCTGAATACCTCGCTCTTTTATTAATATCACCATCCGAACGCCTTGGCATCGGAAAGCCATTTCTTCTGAGCACGCAACACCTGTTCTATTATGTCACGCCCCACACCTTCACCTCCTTTACGTGAAGACACGTAGGTGGCAATCCCCTTTATATCCGAGCAAGCATCTGCAGGACAACAAGGGCAACCACAAAGTTGCATGATTTCATAATCAGGAATATCGTCACCCACATATATCACCTCTTCATCCCGCAGTCCATAACGAGACAAGAACTCCTTGTAGGCAGTTGCCTTGACGGCGCAGCCCATATAAATATCCTCCACTCCAAGAGCGGCATAACGCTTGCGCACAGCACTGGTCGTGCCACCAGTTATGATGGCTATACGAAGTCCCAACTTCTGGGCCAACTGTATGGAATACCCATCCTGTATATTGACCGTTCGCAAGGGTTCACCTTCGGAAGAAAGTGTAATCGTTTGCCGCGAAAGCACACCATCAACATCAAATATCACGGTCTTTATCTTCGTCAAATCGTAATTGATCATAATCTTATTCTGATTTATCCCGTCATCATCCCGTCAAGAATCGGAGGATGCACTTACTCCTCTTCTCCACTCATCCTATGGATATTCATGCTCATACGCTCATAGATATCCTTCAGCAACGGATTGTCACGCAGGAGTAACGACTGAGCACGAATCACATTCTGGTCGTACCTGACAGCAGGTCCCGTCTGAGCTTCTTGAGGCGTAAGAACATGCACCTTACGGGCCGTCTCATCGATAAGCGGAAGCATCACATCGAAAGGAATACCATGCTTCCTAAGAATTTCATAACTAATAGCATAACAATGGTTTACAAAATTGCAGGCAAAGACCGCCGAGAGATGGAGATACCTCCTATCCTCGCTCGACAACTGATATATCTTACTACTCAAGCTATGCGCCAACTCCATCAACACATTGTGGGCATAGCCGTCATTGGCTTCTACAAAACAAGGAATATCATGAAAAGAGACTGTTTTCTCCTTCGAGAACGACTGCAAAGGATAAAACACGCCATAGTGTAGAGCCATTCCAGCAAACACATCCATGTTGACCGAACCTGCCGTATGCAGAAAGACTTTCGTGCTCCTGCCCGCACAAAGAGACTGAACAAGGTATGGCAAAACACTATCCGTTACGGAAACAATATACACATCTGCATCATTCCGCACCATGTCGATATCAGTAACAGGAGCACCACCAGCAAGCGTTGCCAAGGCACTTGCCGACTCCATCGTGCGACTGTAAACTTGCAGAACATCATGCCCTGCCTCCAAGAGAGCCTTGCCCAAATTAGTGGCCAATCGGCCTGCTCCAATCAATATAACCTTCATAATATTGCAAAAATACTAAAAAGATTGGACATTAGAGGCATGAGACTTGCTTTTTTAGAAATTATTTATTATTTTTGCGATGTGAACGAATGCTGTGTTAACATTTATACAAATTCGAAAGACTTGCCGCCCCTGCTCGAAGGCAACTACTTTCATAGCCGTGAGTTGTTCCTTATCTACGAACACACTCCTGGCTGTACACCATATATGGTTGTGGTTTCCAATAAAGAAGGACTTACAGAGGCGCAACTTCTCGTGACAACGAACAGAAAGGGCAACTGGCTTCCACCTTATATATATACGCATGCACATGCGCACGAGGAAGGAATATATGCCAATGAAGACAACAAGAACACCCTGTTCTGCAAGATGCTCCAGACCATCACCCAACAGCTCGACCGCCGACTGTGTCTATACATCGAGTTCTCTGGCATCAAGAAGAAAATGTTTGGTTACAAAGCTTTCAGACAACAAGGTTACTTCCCTATTGCCTGGCAAGAGGTTCACAACTCGCTCCACAGCAAGAATCCTGCCGAACGGCTCTCCGAAAAAATGCTGCAACGCATAAAAAAACTGGAGAACAAGGGCATCATTACCCAAATAGCAATCAATAAGGAAGACATACACTCGTTCCATCAGCTGCTGAAACGATACTACTGGTTCAAGCCTCGCCGACATATCCCCAATGAGCGTTATTTTCAAGAAATGGCAAAGAGCCAGCATTGCAAGATTTTCCTCACTACCTATGAAGGAAAGAAAATTGGCGGTTGCGCCTGCGCGTTCTCTGGCGGCAACGCATACCTATGGTTTTTGGCCGCCAAACGAAAGACCTACGCAAAGCTTCACCCCGACACCATAACTACATGGAACGCCATACAATATGCCTACAAACATCATTACGACCACATCTTCTTTATGGATGTGGGACTTCCCTGGCACAGGAATCCTTTCCGCGAATTCATCCTTAGTTTTGGCGGGAAGCCTGTATCCAAGTACAGATGGTTCCGTTTCTACAGTAGCATCATCAACAAGATGCTCACATGGCTATACAAAGACAAATAAAATAAGAAGTACCACTATACGTGCCCCATTCCTTTGTTAAG
Source organism: Candidatus Segatella mututuai (assembly GCA_002439605.1). Lineage (GTDB taxonomy): Bacteria > Bacteroidota > Bacteroidia > Bacteroidales > Bacteroidaceae > Prevotella > Prevotella mututuai. The sequence continues at coordinate 47,041 of DJOI01000032.1, forward strand.
CAATTCAAGCCCTCGCTCCGTACATACACCACGGACAATGACCATAAAGAAATTGTCAAAGATAGTCTGCATGGAATACTTGCGATAAAGCTGCAAGTGCATAATCTCGTCCATGGTAATATGCCCCACATTTGATATAAAAGGATAGTCGATATCACTACGGAACAACCCCTCCTTCACGCCACAATCATAAAAGCGCATCCTGGCCTCCACCTCATGTTCGTGTATAGATTTCATATAAGCCATCACACGAGGCATGCGTTGTATCTCCTCATAAAATTTGACACCCACCTGCTCACAGAGTTCCATCTGCACGCGATAAAAATAACAAATGATATCGATCACATTATGATTATCCTGAGAAGCAAACTTATCAAGCATTATTCTAAGTTTCTCATTCTGAGCCCTTATGCCTGCCAGCAACAATTCCTCCTTGTCTCCAAAAATCTCATATACAGTACGTTTTGACACATGAAGCCCCTGGGAAATCTCATCCATTTTCACAGCCTTGACTCCCCTCTGATAAAACTCATTCATGGCGTATTCGATGATTTTGCTCTTCAGTTCACGTCTATATTCATTTGTTATACCCATTGCTTGTATTCAAATATTTTTCTTGCAAAGTTACAAAAAAAAACAAAAAAACCGACCATTATTCATTAGTTTTTTATTACCTTTGCACAAAAAACATAAGACTGTGCACAAAAAGCATAATTAGTGTAAGAATATAAAACTTTAAACCGCTATATAATTATGGTAAAAATTTCTAAAGAGGCAGCTCTCGCCTATCACGAGAACAATCGACCTGGCAAAATCGAAGTGAAGCCAACCAAACCTTACCACACACAAACAGACTTGAGTTTGGCGTATTCGCCAGGAGTAGCCTACCCATGTCTGGAAATCCAGCAAAACCCAGACTCCGTATACAAGTATACCGACAAAGGTAACCTTGTGGCAGTTATCAGCAACGGTACAGCCGTATTGGGACTTGGCGACATTGGTGCCATGAGCGGCAAACCTGTCATGGAGGGAAAAGGTTTGCTGTTTAAGATTTATGGTGGAATCGATGTGTTCGATATCGAAGTGGCCGAAAAAGACCCTGAGAAATTCTGCGAAACAGTAGAGAAGATAGCTCCTACATTCGGCGGTATCAACCTCGAAGACATCAAAGCTCCACAATGTTTCTATATTGAGGATAGACTCAAACGCACACTCGATATCCCTGTGATGCACGATGACCAGCATGGCACAGCCATCATCTCGGCCGCAGGTCTGAAGAATGCCCTTGAGGTGGCTGGGAAAAATATAGCTGATGTGAAAATCGTAGTCAACGGAGCTGGAGCAGCAGCCATCAGTTGTACAAAACTCTATGTGGCTTTAGGCGCACAGGTAAAGAATATCGTGATGCTCGACTCCAAGGGCGTTATTACAAGCGACCGAGAGAACCTGACCGAGCAGAAAAAACTTTTCGCTACCAACCGACGTGATGTCCACACACTCGAAGAAGCGATAAAGGGCGCCGATGTCTTTGTTGGACTCAGCAAAGGCAATGTCCTCTCACAAGACATGATTCGTTCTATGGCAGACTCCCCCATCGTATTCGCACTGGCCAACCCTGTGCCTGAAATCAGTTACGAGGATGCCATGGCAAGCCGTCCAGACGTATTGATGTCAACAGGCCGCAGCGATTATCCCAACCAAATCAATAATGTTATTGGCTTTCCATACATCTTCCGTGGAGCCTTAGATGTCCACGCACGTGCCATCAATGAAGAGATGAAGTTGGCTGCTGTACATGCCATCGCAGACTTGGCAAAACAGCCTGTTCCCGATGTTGTGAATGATGTTTATCATGTCAACGACCTGACCTTTGGTCCCAAATACTTCATTCCCAAACCTGTAGACCCACGACTCATCACCGAGGTGAGTGCAGCCGTTGCCAAGGCCGCCATGGAAAGTGGTGTAGCCCGAACACCTATCACAGACTGGGAAGACTACAAACAGCATCTGCGTGAGCTCTTAGGACAGGAAACCAAGCTCACTCGTAAGTTGCACGATACAGCCCGCCTGCATCCTCAGCGCGTGGTATTTGCAGAAGGCGGCAATCCCACCATGCTGAAAGCTGCTGTACAGGCAAAGGCTGAAGGTATTTGCCAACCAATCCTGCTGGGCAACCCAGACCGTCTGAACCGTGTGGCTTCTCGCTTGAAACTCGACTTGAGCAATATCGAGATTATCGATATGCGTGCAGACAGCGAACAGGGACGTCGTGCCACCTTTGCCAAGCACCTGGCTGAGAAGCGCGCCCGTGAGGGGTATACCTTCGAGGAGGCTTACGACAAGATGTACGAACGCAACTACTTCGGCATGTCACTGGTAGAGCAAGGCGACGCTGATGCCTTCATCACTGGTCTTTACACCAAGTATTCCAACACTATCAAAGTTGCAAAGGAAGTAATCGGCATCCGTCCCGAATTCAAAACATTCGGAACCATGCACATTCTCAACACCAAGAAGGGAGTTTTCTATATCGCCGATACATTAATCAACCGCCACCCCGACGAAGATGTACTCACCGATATCGCCAAATTGTCGGCTCATACAGTAAAGTTCTTCAACGAGGAACCCATCATCGCCATGCTTAGCTACTCCAACTTCGGCACCGATGCAGCAGGTTCACCTGTCAAGGTTCATAAGGCAGTGGCAGAGATGCAGAAGGAATTCCCCAATCTCGCCATCGATGGTGAAATGCAGGTTAACTATGCGCTCAATAAACAGTTGCGCGACGAGAAATATCCTTTCTCTCGTCTCAAGGGAAAGGATGTCAACACATTGGTATTCCCCAACCTGAGCAGCGCCAATGCTTCATACAAGCTCCTGCAGGCTCTCAACCCTGAAGCTGAGATTATCGGTCCTATCCAAATGGGGCTTAACAAGCCTATCCATTTCACCGACTCTGAGGGAAGCGTACAAGACATCGTCAATATTACGGCCGTGGCTGTAATTGATGCTTACGTGGAGAAAATAAAAAACAACAAGCAGTAATTTTTTTTACAACAAACAGTTCTAACAAATAATAAAAAAAGTGCAAGAGTCACAACAACGGCTTTTGCACTTTTTTTTCTTTTTCATACGTAAATTATTATCGTCCAACATTGCTGTAGGACATATGTTTTATACTAAATTTATATTTATGTGAGTATTAGACACAAGAAAGAATAGCACACTCATAATACCTATAAGTG
>DJOI01000030.1 GCA_002439605.1 Candidatus Segatella mututuai
AATTGGAGACAAATATAGGGAAAGTCTCCAATGCTTTGGCAGCAACGGCAGCTGGTGATAACTCTGAAATTATAAAAAATATTAAAATTGTTAATAAAATTAACTTTGTTTACTCCCATGGGAGTCAACATCCATTCCGAAAAATAGTTGTAACTTTGCACCCGGATTACAAACCAACGCCTTACAGCACCCTATCTCTCGCAAATAGATTCCTCAGAGCGAATGCGGCGTTCGTGGGAGCAAATGCGGGAAACGTGGGAGCAAAAGTGGCAAACGGAAGAGCGAATGAACTTGGTGCAGCCAAGCCATCCATCAACAGCCAAAAACGTGAAAGTAATGACACTCTACAACAATCCGACCCCGAGAGCACTGCTTGCCGATGTTCCAACGCAAGCCAAACAAGAAATTGAAGTTCGGTTTCTTGTCCTTGAGCACGTTGTCAACATTGCTGCCATTGTCGAGATGATACTTGGGGCCTGGCTCCGCGCAAATGCCCAACTGGGGAATATTGGCAGCATGATTTGCCGAAGTCATCAAAACATAGCAGATTTAGCACCATTTCAAATGAGGGTGCTGAGTAACTATCCATGTAATGGGAGACGGATTAGTCTTTCAGAATCTTCTTTCTTTCGAAAAACTGGCGTGAGGCAAGGAAGAAGAGGAGTACGGAAAGGGCGTTTTCGGCAGCCACCATCCAGAAGGTGGCGGTATAGCCAAAGTGTTCGGCGACGATACCCCCCGACAGACATCCTATGCCGAAGCCAAGGTCCCATCCCGTGAGGATGCTGCTGTTGGCCGTGCCTCGCTGGTTGTGTCGTGCCACATGGATGAACATGTTGAGAAAAGCAGGATAGAGATGCCCATTGCCTAAGCCAATGAGGATGGCGGAGAGGTAATATGCCACAGGATGCGGGATGGCAACAAAGATGGTGAAGCCCACAAGCGAAATGAGCATTCCCTCGGCAGCATTGTGGGTGAGTCGTCCCTTGCTGAGGGCTTTTCTGCCCTGCAGGCGAGAACAGAAAAGACCGATGGAGAGAAGGGCAAAATAAGTGCCCGTTCCTCCTGTTATGGACAAAATCTCCTTGCTGTAGATGGCGAGATAATTGCTCAAAACGCCCCAGCAAAAGCCAAACATGGCGATGTTGATGGCGAGAAGCCATGCGCGGGTGAGGAAGAAACGGTCGAGCGACAGTTTTTCCTTGTTGCGTATGATATCTTTTTCGGGCAGCTGGATGGTCCAGGCGATGGCTACAGCGCTTATGGCCACCAAGAAAGCAGTCCAAAAAAGTATCATGTAGCTATCTACCATGTTGTGCAGATATATTCCGATGGAAGGAGCTATAGCCATGGCGAAGTTGTTGCTCAGGCCATAAAGTCCGATGCCCTCGTTTCTCCGGCAGGAAGGTAGTACGTCGATGGCGCAGGTGCTGTTGGCAACGGTTACTGCTCCGAAAGGTCCGCCATGCAACGTTCTGCAAATAGCAAACATGAGAATGGTGCCTGCCGCTATGTATCCGGCAAATAAAACGGCAAAGCCCGACAGGCACAGCATGAGTACTTTCTTACGCGAGAAACTGTCTACCACATAGCCGCAAAACGGTCGCACGATGAGGGCTGCCACGGTGTAACCACTCAGCACGATGCCTATGGTGTCTTTGGTGGCTCCGAAGGTTTCGCTCAGATAGAGCGGCAGGAGCGGGGTAAGGAGATAGAAGGCGAAATACATCAAAAAATTGGTTGCCATCACCTTTATATAATTGGCGTTCCAGAGTCTCTCTTTACTATTCATTGCTGTTACTGGTTTTTGAGGAATTCTGAGATGCTAAACTTTGTTCTTCGAGCCAGGCGTCGATGATTTGTCGGGCTATGGAAAGTTTCTCTGGGATGGTGGGCAAATTGTCCTTGGTGAACCACTTGCCACGTGAGAGCTCTTCTTTCTGCAGATGGATTTCGCCGTCTACGTAGTCGGCGGTAAATCCCACCATCAATCCGCTGGGGTAGGGCCAGGGCTGCGAGCCGAAATACTTCAGGTGGTTGATGGTGAGGCCAGTCTCTTCCATCACCTCTCGGTGTACGGCTTGCTCAAGGTTTTCGCCTGTTTCCACAAAACCTGCCACGAGTCCGTAGAAGTCGCTCTTGAAGTTGCGGGCATGTACCAGGAGCACTTCGTCGCCCCTATGTATGAGGACGATGATGGCTGTGGCGAGCGAGGGCCATACCGACTTGCCGCATTGGGTGCATTTCTTGCTAATGTCTGTCGACATCTTCATGGGTGCTCCACACATTCCGCAGAACTGTGTGTTCTGGTCCCAATAGATGAGCTCATGGCATTTGCCAGCCTTGAGATACAGTTCTTTGCTCAGTTTGTAGTAGCTGGGGCGAAGCCCGCACATCTCGTATTTCGGATTGTCTGTTACGGGTGCGTCGATGGCGAAGGCCTTTACCTCGGTATTGTCTTCCATGGGACTGATATTGAGGACGTGAGTCCAGGGCTTTGGCTCTATCGGGCTTTCGTCTGAGCAAGGAATGGTATAGCATCCGTCAGCCAGTTTTTGCAGCAAGAGGTCGGTCTTGCAAAATATGAACCAATAGGTCATTTTCTTTTAATTTTTTATGTTGAAATTCTGCTTTGTGATGATATGTGTGCTCGTGTTATTTCTTCTTGAAGAGTAGCTCAAAGTCGCGCTCGGCAGCAGGTTTAACCCATTTTTCGGGAACGAACCGCCAGTTGTTGTTGGGCTTTGCGTCTACGACACCCATTTTCTCAATTTCCTGCATCAGGTAGTATCGCTGGTCGCGCTCGCTGCGCCAGATGATGCGTGAATCGAGGCTATCTTTTGGAATGCCAGCTCCACGTGTGAGCAACTCTCCGCCACCGTTTCCTCGATAACTGTTTATTGCCACCTTGTACCACTTGTTCTCGTCGAAAGGTTCGCCGTTGCTCATGCCTAAGATGTGCACTTTTTCTCCATTGGGTTTGGTGACATCCACCTCGTAGTTGATGCCTGCTGCGCTGTCGAAGTTGAATGAGAAGTTCTTGAAGCCCAATCGCTGTTGGTCACCTTGGGTCTGCTGGTCGAGCAACAGAAGATGGTCTTCGGGGCTCTTCATCGTGTTGACCCACAGGTCGTAGCTCATCTCTAAGTGCCGGCGTATCTCCTTGCCGGTGAGGCGCATTACGTAGAGCTGGTTCTCGTATTTGTAGAGATTGAACATATCGCTTACGCGGATGGGACCTGCCTGTATGGAGGAGTTAAACTGCAGGGGAGCGTTGAAGGCGATGTCGGCATGTGTAATCTGCAACTCTAAATTAAGTATGAAGTCGTTGAAGGCGCTGCTTCCAAAATAAGAATCACGGCTGTAGATAGTGTTTTTGAATGTGCCTATCTGTTTGCTCACATACTTGTCCACCTCGGATATTTGTGGTTCGAAGGCTTTTATCATCTTCTCGTCGACAGGGCATTCTGTTATGTCGGCAATTTTCCCCTGTACACTCTTGTGTTGCAGGATGTGAAGTTTCTTGCCATGCAACAGGTGCTCGTCTATGGTTACGGTAATCTCAGCGTCAGCCACGCTCATGGCATTGTTGGCGGGATCAAGACAGACCACTTGTTTGCCTGCCACATTGGTGATGGTTTCGGCGTGGCGTGTGTGGTCGTGGCCAAAGAGGACCAAATCGAATCCAGGAACCTCGCGTGCCACCTTCATAGAGGCATCTTCATCGTATTCGGCAGTTTGTATACCTCCTTCCTTGCCGCTATGGAAGAGTCCTATCACTACGTCGGGCTGTTCGTTCCTCTGTATGTATTCCATCCATTGGCGTGCGCTTGTCACCATGTTCTCGAAGCGCATGCCACTCCAGAGGTTGTTGGAAAGCCAGTTGGGTATGGCAGGTGTCACCATGCCCAAGATGGCGATTTTTATCCCCTCGCGCTCCAGCACGACATAGGGCTTGGTGTAGGGTTTCCCGGTCTTTGTCTTTATGATGTTGGCTCCTAAGACGGGGCAATTCAATTCGCTCACCCACTTGTCGTAGACGGCGTGTCCTGTCTCTACATCATGGTTGCCGAAGGTTTCTGCGTCATATTTCATGTAATTGAGCACATCCGAAGCCACGTTGCGTGTTTGCGTATTGATGTAGTTGTAATAGTAGCATATGGGTTGTCCCTGTAGCAGGTCGCCATTGTCGAGCAAGATGAGCCTGTCATTGTAAGTCTGCCTCAGCGAGTCCACATACGACGACACTCGTGCCAGCGAGCCCGCTTTGGGCTTGCGGTTGATAAAGTCGTATGGAAAGAAACAGCCGTGCACGTCGCTGGTTTCGATAACTCTGATTTTTACGGTTTTCTGTTGTGCCATAGCTTGTGAATTGAATGTGAGCGCCAGGAACAGCGCTGTCAGAATTTGTTTCATAATCTGCCATTTTTTATTTTATAGTGCAAAATTACAAAAAAGAAGTCAAACAGGCATACTTTTTGTTGTGGAAAAAATATAAAAATAAATATGGAGGAAAAAAGAATATGGCATTCGTAGATTATTACAAGATTTTGGGTGTTGACAAGAATATACCGCAGAGTGATGTGCGCGCCGCTTATCGCAAGCGTGCCAAACAGTTTCATCCCGACCTGCATCCTAACGACCCTAAGGCAAAGGCAAAGTTCCAGGCTCTTAATGAGGCGTACGATGTGATTTCCGATCCTGACAAGCGAGCCAAATATGATAAGTATGGCGAGCAATGGAAGAATGCTGAGGCTTACGAACAGGCTGGAGGAGCTGGAGGATTCGGAGGCTTCGGCGAGACGGGAGGCTCGGGAGGAGGAAATCCTTTCGAGGGTTTTGACTTCAGTAATTTTGGTTCGGGCGGAAGCGGATTCAGCAGTTTCTTTGAAAACTTGTTTGGTGGTGGCTCTCGTCGCCGGTCTGGAAGTACAGGCTTTGAAGGCTTTGGCGGCGATGGTGGCTATGGCTCGCAGAATATGCGCCAAAGCACAGGAGAGATGCACATGAATGTAAACATCGACATGTACACGGCCTTGTTGGGAGGCGAGGGCATCATAAGGCTGAGCAATGGTTCGAAAATCAAACTCAAGATTAAGGCTGGAACGCAGAATGGCACCAAGGTACGTGTTCGTGGAAAGGGTTGCGACCGTGGTGACGGAACTTTTGGCGACTTGATTATTACCTACAACGTGAAGCTGCCCACCACGCTGAATGACAGACAAAAGGAATTGTTGCGCCAAATGAAAGAGGCGCAATAAGGGATAAAGAGTGTATCGCAAGCAGTGTTCTGCTTGCGATACACTTTTTTTTTGCTTATCAGAAACCAAACCAAAACACGAGGCAAGGATAAAATCCCGAACTCTTAGTAAAGAAATCCCGAGCATGCAACTTGAGTTAAATTTGCTTAATCTATTTTGCCGTTTGCAGGAAAATATATAACTTTGGAGGTCAAACAAATGGGAAAATATGAATTGCAAGATACGAATAGCCATATGGATGCTGTCTTTTATACCCCTGTCGGTCGGTGCTCAGAAGATATCGTTAGGTTCCTGCACGACCAAGGACGGAGGGCAGTATAAGGGCGAAATGGTCAGCGGCAAGCCACAGGGAAAGGGATCCACAGTGTTTCCCAATGGCGATACCTACGAGGGCTATTACCTCAAAGGAAAGCGCGAAGGGTATGGTGTTTATACTTTCGCCGATGGCGAGAAGTATGAAGGGCAGTGGATGCAGGATCAGCAACACGGCAAGGGAACATTTTATTTCCAAAACAATAATAAATACGTAGGACTCTGGTTTCGCGACTACCAGCACGGGCATGGTGTCATGTATTATTATAATGGTGACAAGTATGACGGTGACTGGTATAAGGACAAGCGGCAGGGAAGAGGAACCTATACCTATGCCGGAGGGGCCTATTATCGTGGACAATGGATGAACGATATGAAGAACGGTACAGGATTCTTCAACTGGGGAGATGGGACCACCTACGAAGGAAGTTGGGTGGACAACCAGCGTTCGGGGAAGGGAACTTTCAAATATGCCGATGGCGATGTGTATGTAGGCGACTGGAAAGACGACATACAGCATGGAAAGGGAATATACAAGTTTCATAATGGCGACACCTACGAGGGCGATTACGTACAGGGCGAGCGTACGGGCGAAGGCATCTTCCGCTCTGCCAATGGCTCTAAGTATACAGGACAGTTCAACGACGGACAACGCTCCGGGCAGGGAACCTTTGTATGGAAGAATGGCGACATGTATGTAGGTTCATGGAAGGACGATGTGCAGAACGGGCGAGGTAAGCTGACGAAAAAAAATGGCGATGTCTTCGAGGGCGACTTTAAAAACGGCTTGGTGGACGGCGAGGTGATTATCCACTATGCCAACGGCAACCGTTTCAAGGGGGTGTATCGTGGAGGACGTCGTGAAGGCTTTTGTATAGAGGAAACTAAAGACGGTAAGCGCTTTGAGGGAATCTATCGTGCCGACAAACGTGATGGTAAGTTCGTGGAGAAAGACCGTGACGGGCAAATTACCGCAAAGGGTTATTACGAGAACGGAAAACGATTCGAGGATTAGAGTGTCTGAAAGTCGACTCGCAGAGTACTCCTACGGGCGCCTGGCTTGCCATTTAGGTGTGTACACATTTTTAATATATGAAATGTAAAAGTGCAATAAATTCAACCACAAAAAGATAATTTTCAATACATCAAAAATATGGTAGTAGATACGTTAGATAATCTGGAGAAATATGTTTCTCTGAATCCTCTTTTCGAGGAAGTAGTGAAGTTCTTCAAGGAAAATGACTTGAACAAGTTGGAGGCAGGCAAGCATTTCATCAAGGGCAAAGACTTGTTTGTAAACATCACCACGGCTCATGGAAAGACTGCCGATGAGGCAACTTTCGAGACGCACAAGAACATGCTCGACATACAGATACCGCTCGATAACAGCGAAACTTACGGCTATCTGCCTCTTGCCGACCTGCCAGAAGCAGAGTATAACGCAGAGAAAGACGTGACAAAATATCCGGGAGTAAAAGCGGAGACCTATGTGAACTGCAAGCCTGGTGAGTTTGCCATCTTCTGGCCGCAGGACGGTCATCAGCCGTGTATCGGAGAAGGTGATATCCACAAAGCTATATTCAAGGTGAAAGCTTAGTTGCCCCCCCTGAACAATTTTCTTCCAACCTTCAACTATAAATAATCTATTATGGCAACAAAGAAGACAAACGCTCCTGGCAAGAGAACAAAGACAAAAAGCAAAAAAATCGTACAGCCCAAGCATATAGGACTGGTAAAGAACGACCCATATCTGGAGCCCTATGAGGATGCTATACGAGGTCGCCATGAACATGCTTTGTGGAAGCTGGGACAACTGACACAGAATGGCAAGAAGCCACTCACTGACTTTGCCAATGGCTACGACTATTTTGGACTGCACAAGACAGCACGTGGATGGGTGTTCCGTGAGTGGGCGCCCAATGCTACAGAGATATATTTGATAGGCGAGTTCAACGACTGGAAAGAAACTCCCAAGTACAAGGCAAAGCGTATCAGCGGTACTGGAAACTGGGAACTGAAGCTCTCGGAGAAAGCCATCAAGCACGGCGACCTTTACAAGATGAAAGTTCATTGGCAGGGTGGAGAAGGGGAGCGCATTCCTGCATGGGCACAGCGTGTTGTGCAGGACGAGCAGACCAAGATATTCTCGGCCCAGGTTTGGAATCCCCAGCCTTATGTCTGGAAGAAAAAGACTTTCAGGGCCAACACGTCTCCTCTGCTTATCTACGAATGCCACATCGGTATGGGGCAGGATGCAGAAAAGGTGGGAACATACACCGAGTTCAAGGAGAAAGTGTTGCCACGCATCATCGCTGACGGCTATAACTGCATGCAGATCATGGCCATCCAGGAACATCCTTACTATGGTTCCTTTGGCTATCATGTGAGCAGCTTCTTTGCGGCCAGCAGCCGTTTCGGAACTCCAGAGGATCTGAAGTCGCTCATCGATGCAGCCCATCAGAACGGAATAGCTGTCATTATGGATATTGTGCACTCGCATGCTGTAAAGAACGAAGTTGAGGGCTTGGGTAACCTGGCTGGCGACCCTAACCAGTACTTCTATCCAGGCGACCGCCATGAACATCCTGCCTGGGACAGTTTGTGCTTCGACTACGGCAAGGACGAGGTGATACACTTCCTGTTGAGCAATTGCAAGTACTGGCTTGAAGAGTACCACTTCGATGGATTCCGCTTCGACGGAGTGACTTCCATGCTCTATTACTCGCATGGACTTGGGGAGACGTTCGTGGGATATGGCGACTATTTCAACGGACACGAAGATGATAATGCCATCTGTTATCTCACGCTTGCCAATCTGTTGATACACGAGGTGAATAAGCACGCCATTACCATTGCCGAGGAGGTGAGCGGAATGCCGGGACTGGCAGCTAAGTTTGCTGACGGAGGCTATGGCTTCGATTATCGGATGGCGATGAACATCCCCGACTATTGGATCAAGACCATCAAGGAGTTGCCCGATGAGGCTTGGAAACCAAGCAGTATCTTTTGGGAAGTGACGAACCGTCGCGCCGATGAAAAGACAATATCCTATTGCGAGAGCCACGACCAAGCTTTGGTGGGCGACAAGACCATCATCTTTAGGCTCATCGACGCAGATATGTACTGGCATTTCAAGAAGGGAGATGAAAATGATATGGCGCATCGGGGCATAGCGTTGCATAAGATGATAAGGCTCGTGACGGCTTCTACCATCAATGGAGGCTACCTCAACTTCATGGGTAACGAGTTTGGACATCCCGAGTGGATTGACTTCCCTCGCGAGGGAAATGGGTGGAGCTATAAATATGCGCGCAGACAGTGGAACTTGGTTGACAACAAGGACTTGTGCTACAGCTATTTGGGCGATTTCGACAAAGCTATGCTCAAGACCATCAAGAGCGAGAGAAACTTCAATAAGACACCCGTGCAGGAGATCTGGCACAACGATGCCGACCAAGTGCTGGCATATATGAGAGGCGACCTTCTCTTTGTGTTCAATTTCTCGCCTACGCATTCGTTTACAGACTATGGTTTTCTGGTGCCTACAGGTGCCTACAGCGTAGTGCTTGATACCGACAATAAGGAGTTTGGGGGAAATGGGCTCAATGATGATTCCATGACGCACCTTACCACCTACGACCCACTTTATGTGGGCGACCGCAAGGAATGGCTCAAACTCTATCTGCCGGCACGATCAGCCTTGGTGTTGAAGAAAAATTAAATTGCAAAGAATGAAAAGTAAAAAGAATAGCATGGTAGAGATGCGCTTCATCATTGCTATAGTCTTTATTTTGTTTACATACCTTTACCTGGATTGTTTTCAGGGTGATGTGTTGGCGGTAGCTCAATATGTGCTCTCGGAGGGAAAGACGACCTACAGCTATGTATTGGCACCAGTACTCCTTACCTTGGTGCTGTTTTTGCTGCAGGTGGGTGTGTGTACCCTCACACAGGTAAAGCGTCGCTTTCATGCCTTGACCTATTTTCCATCGATGCTTATGCTTACGGTACTTACCGATATTCCGGTCGACTTTGACAAGCATCATGGTTTGGGAGCTTGGTGGTGGATAATACCATTGTTGCTTGCGGTATGGGGCGCGGGAATGTGGGTGGCAAGACAGGTAGAACCTTTTGAGTCTTTGCCCCACAGAGAAGGTTGGCTTACCAAGCTTACGTGGCAAAATCTGTTGCAACTCTTGGTCATGATGCTGCTTACGATCCTTGTGGCCAATAACGACAGAGTGTTCCACGAGCGCATGAAGATGGAAAGGCTCATGAAGGAAGGCAAGTACGCCCAGGCCCTTCAGGTGGGTTATAAGTCGCAGGATGTCGACTCCTCGCTTACCATGCTGCGCATGGCCTGTCTGCATCGCTGCGGAAGCATGGGCGAACATCTTTTCGAATACCCGCTCATGGGAGGGAGCGAGGCGATGATCCCCGATGGCGTAACTGTCAAGGCGATGATGTGGCAAACACCACGTTGGATGAAACAAAACAAGGGTGGAAAAGCCAAACTACGTATGCCAAAGGATTATTTGCTGTGTGGACTGTTGCTCGACAAAAAACTCGATCGCTTTGTGGCAGAGGTGAAGCGCACCTATATTGCCGACAGTATTCCTCTGCCCAAACACTATAAGGAGGCACTCGTGCTCTATGCGCACAGGCGTACCCATCCCATGGTTGTGTATCATGATGATGTGATGGATGCCGATTTCCAGGACTATCAGGCTTTAGAGCATAAGCATGCCGATGCCATGCAGACGCAGGCTGCCCTGCGAGATACTTATGGCAATACTTATTGGTATTATTACCAGTATGGAAATAGGTGAGTTATAAGAATAAAATATTTGATGAGAAGATTGTTTACATGTAAGAAGTTCGTTTGTGTGCTGTGTCTGCTGGCAGGTGTGGCAGGGCTTTCCGTGCAGCCAGTGATGGCGCAGAAAAAAGAGATAGCAGCTGCCAAAGATATGGTCAAGGCGGGAAAAAACCTCGGTCAGGCGCAGAAGAATATGGAAAAACTGTTGCTCGATTCGGAAAACCGTTCCAACCGAAAGATATGGGCCGTGCTCTACGAGGCCGTAAGGAAGCAATATGAGCAAGGCAATGAACAACTGTACTTAAAACAGAAGTACGATACAGCGCAACTGTTCAGTTTGACCCGTCAGCTTTTTGTCATTGCCGAAGATATTGACTCCGTGGAAAGCATTCCTAACCGGAGGGGAAAGGTGGAGATGGAGTCAAGGAAGGGACATGCCGAATATCTCGACCAGATACGCCCCAACCTGTATAATGGCGGCAGCTGGTTTGTGCGTAAGCAGAACTATCCTGAGGCTTATCGGTTCTTTGACACGTACATCTCGTGTGCCCATATTCCTCTCTTCGAAGGCTATGATTATCAGCAACACGACAAATACCTGCCTTCGGCAGCTTACTGGGCTGTGTATTGCGGATATAAGATGAAGGATTCCAAGGCGACACTTCATCATTCTTATGAAGCCTTGAAAGATACGGCTCATTATGACTATATGCTCCAGTTCTTGGCGGAGACCTACAAGCTGGAGAAAGACTCCGTACGTTATCTGCAGACACTCAAGGAGGGATTTGGACATGCACCGAAGTTTCCTTTTTTCTTTCCCCGACTCATAGAATATTATACGAAGCAGGACAGACTCGATTCGGCCATGGTTGTCGTGGACAAGGCTTTGCAAGTCGATGCAGAGAACGAGCTCTATCTGTTCACCAAGAGCACAATATTGCTCAACCAGGGAAAAAACAAGGAGAGCCTTGAACTGAGCGACAAGCTCATACAGCGTAATGACAGCATTGCCGATGTGTATTACAATGCGGGATTGGCTTACTTCAATATGGCCGTGGAACTCGACAAGAAGACGCATCTGTCGCGCAAAACCCACCAGGAGATAACAGACTATTACCAGAAAGCTTTGCCCTATCTGGAGAAATATCGCAAGATGGAGCCTGGCGCCCAGGATAAGTGGGCTTTGCCTCTGTACACCATTTACCTCAATCTGAACAAGGGAAAGGAGTTTGATGAAATCGACCGTCTCATGAAAACAAAGGGGGTGAGATAAGCATTCATTTCGTCTAACACATAGGAAGGTAAACATTCAAAACGCATTATAAGTTATAAGGTTATATATAAATGATATCAACAATATTAGATAAAATGGGGTTGACCCCCAATGCCATGCAGAAAGCCGCGATGCGTACTTTGTTGCGAAGTGACAAAGACGTGGTGGTGCTTTCGCCTACGGGAAGCGGAAAGACTTTGGCGTATCTCTTGCCTCTTACCCAGTTGGTGGATGTAAACGACGAAATGCCACAAGCCATCGTGGTTACACCGGGAAGGGAGCTCGCCTTGCAGTCGGCTATGGTTCTCAGGGATATGGGAAGCGGTCTACGTTCCATGGCTTGCTATGGAGGCAGGATGACGATGGAGGAACACAGAGTGATGCGCCAGGTAAGACCGCAGGTGGTTTTCGGAACCCCGGGACGTCTCAACGATCACTTGAACAAGGGAAACCTTTCTGCCGAGCACATCAAATTTCTTGTCATCGACGAGTTTGACAAATGCTTGGAGATGGGATTCCAGGACGAGATGAGCCGGCTCATGGAAGCCTTGCCCCATCTGGAGCGACGTGTCCTGCTTTCTGCGACAGAGGCAGAGGCCATCCCTAAGTTTGTGCATATGGGGAGGGTTGAGAAGATTGACTATCGTGTGGACGACGAGCAGGTTTCCGTGCGTGTACATATTTATAAGGTAAGGAGTGAGCAGAAAGACAAGCTCGATGCTTTGTCGAAATTGCTTCGCAGCTTTGGTGACGAGAGCAGCATCGTGTTCCTCAACTATCGTGACAGCGTGGAGCGTACCGACCAGTTCTTGCGACAGGAGGGCTTTGCTACATCTTGTTTTCATGGTGGCATGGAGCAGAAGATGCGTGAGGACGCACTTTACAAATTCAGTAATGGCAGTGCTAATATTTTTGTAAGTACCGACCTGGCTTCGCGAGGACTTGACATTCCCAACATCGACAACATAGTCCATTACCATCTCCCCGAGAGCGAGGATGGATACATACATCGTGTGGGAAGAACGGCACGGTGGAAATCGAAGGGAAATGCCTATTTCCTGTTGGGGCCTACGGAGAACATTCCCGATTACGTCGATGCCGAGGTGGAAGACTATGAGATTCCCGCAGAGCTACCTGCGCCTGCTCTTCCACGGATGGCAACCCTTTATATCGGAAAAGGCAAGAAAGACAAGATCAGCAAGGGCGACATCGTAGGTTTTCTTTGCAAGAAGGGAGGACTGACGACGGCGGATATAGGAAAGATTGACGTAAAGGAAAGGTATGCCTATGTGGCAGTGTCGCGTCGGTGTCTCAGGCAGGTGCTGCGGCAAGTGGCAGGAGAGAAAATCAAGGGAATCAAGACGGTTGTTGAGGAAGTGAGATGAGAGTGCATGAATATGCATGCTTTTTTAGGACGAGAGTGATAAATTGTTAGTTTTTTGCTCAAAATACTAAAAATGTGCAGAAATATTTGGTAATTTCAAATATTAATTGTAATTTCGCCGATGTATTAATCCAACAGAGGAGAACATTACACTAAAACTTAAAAAAACAACAGATGAAGAAGTACAATTTTAATGCAGGTCCATCGATGCTTCCACGCGAAGTGATTGAGAACACAGCAAAGCAGATTTTGGATTTTAATGGTTCAGGTCTTTCATTGATGGAAATCAGCCATCGGGCAAAGGATTTCCAGCCAGTTGTTGATGAGGCTGTCTCCCTTTTCAAGGAGCTTCTCGACATTCCTGAGGGTTATTCCGTTATCTTCCTTGGTGGTGGAGCCTCGCTGCAGTTTATGCAGATTCCTGCCAACTTCCTCATCAAGAAGGCTGCCTACGTCAATTCAGGTACTTGGGCCAAGAAGGCGATGAAAGAGGCTAAGCATTTTGGTGAGGTCGTAGAGATCGCATCATCGGCAGAGTCCAACTACAGCTATTATCCACAGTTCGAGGGCAAGGAACCAGCCGACGCCGACTATCTCCACATCACTTCCAACAATACCATCTACGGTACGGAGTTGCGTCGCGACCCAGACGTGAAGGTTCCTTTGGTTGCGGATATGAGCTCGGACATCATGAGCCGTCCTGTGGATGTTTCTAAGTATACAGCCATCTATGCTGGTGCACAGAAGAATCTCTCCATGGCTGGCGTTACCGTGATTGTGGTCAAGGACGAGATGTTGGGCAAGGCTCCTCGCGAGTTGCCTACCATGATAGACTATCGCACCCATGTGGACAAGGGCAGCATGTTCAATACGCCTCCAGTGGTTCCTATCTATTCGTTGATGGAGAATCTGCGCTGGTTGAAGAAGAATGGTGGCGTGGAGGCCGCAGACAAGCGTGCTCATGAGCGTGCGGAGGTTTTGTATGCCGAAATTGACCGCAACAAGCTCTTTAAGGGTACTGTTAACGAAGCTTCTCGTTCTTTGATGAACATCTGTTTTGTAATGAACGACGAGTACAAGGACCTGGAGAAACCATTCCTCGACTTCGCCACCGAGCGTGGCATGGTGGGTATTAAGGGCCATCGCTCTGTGGGTGGTTTCCGTGCCAGTTGCTACAATGCCCAGACTATGGAGGGCGTTCAGGCACTCGTCAAGGCCATGCAAGACTTCGAGGCTCTGCATTAATCATTTCCTAAAAAAGAAGAAAAAATGAAAGTTTTAGTTGCAACAGAGAAACCTTTTGCGGCAGCAGCTGTAGAGGGCATCAAGAAAGAAATAGAGGGAGCGGGCAACGAGTTGGTCCTGCTCGAGAAATATGCAGATAAAGCGCAGCTTCTCGATGCGGTAAAGGACGTTGATGCCATGATAATCCGTTCGGATAAGGTGGACGAAGCTGTGCTCGAGGCAGCCAAGAGGCTGAAGATTATAGTTCGCGCAGGAGCTGGCTATGATAATATCGACTTGGCCGCAGCCACTGCACATCATGTGGTGGCAGAGAACACTCCTGGCCAGAACTCCAATGCTGTGGCAGAACTTGTTTTTGGCCTGCTCGTCTTTGCCGTTCGCAACTTCTACAACGGCAAGGCTGGTTCTGAGCTCAAGGGCAAGAAGCTGGGTATCCTGGCCTTCGGCAACGTAGGTCGCAACGTGGCTCGCATCGCCAAGGGTTTCGGCATGGAAGTGTCGGCTTACGATGCTTTCTGTCCTGCTGGCGTTATCGAGGCTGTCGGTGTTCACGCCGTGGGTAGTCAGGACGAGTTGTTCAAGACTTGCGACATTGTTTCGCTCCACATCCCCGCAACCCCCGAGACCATCAAGAGCATCGACTATAAGACCGTGAACCAATTGCCGAAGGGCGGCATCCTCATCAACACCGCCCGCAAGGAGGTAATCAACGAGCCTGAGCTCTTGAAATTGCTTGCCGAGCGCGAGGACTTGAAGTTCATCACCGACATCAAGCCTGATGCCGATGCCGACTTCGCCAAGTTCGAAGGTCGCTATTTCTCTACACCTAAGAAGATGGGCGCACAGACAGCCGAGGCCAACATCAACGCTGGAATCGCTGCCGCTAAGCAAATCAACGCTTTCTTTAAGGACGGTTGTACCAAGTTCCAGGTGAACAAGTAATTTAATGTAGCCCCAAACATTATGGCAATTATTAAACCTTTCAGAGGAGTGAGACCACCCAAGGACTTGGTCGAGCAGGTGGAATCCCGCCCATACGATGTGCTCGATTCTGAGGAGGCGCGTGCCGAGGCTGGCGATAACGAGAAGAGCCTTTACCATATCATCAAACCTGAAATCAATTTCGAACCTGGTACCTCCGAGTACGATCCACGTGTCTACGAGAGTGCCGCCGAGAACTTCCAGAAGTTTCAGGACAAGGGTTGGCTGGTGCAAGACGACAAGGAGCAATACTACATCTACGCACAGACCATGAACGGAAAGACGCAGTATGGCCTTGTGGTGGGCGCTTACGTCAACGATTACCTCACGGGTGTCATCAAGAAGCACGAGCTTACCCGTCGCGACAAGGAGGAAGACCGCATGAAGCATGTGCGCGTCTGCAACGCCAACATCGAGCCTGTGTTCTTCGCCTATCCCGACAACGCTGTGCTCAACGAATTGCTGATGCGTTATGCTGCAGCCCAGCCCGAGTACGACTTCATCGCTCCCATCGATGGTTTCCGTCATCAGTTCTGGATTGTAAACGACGACAAGGACATCGCCACCATCACGGCAGAGTTTGCCAAGATGCCAAGTCTTTATATTGCCGACGGACATCATCGTTCGGCTGCGGCGGCTCTTGTGGGCGCCGAAAAGGCAAAGCAGAACCCCAACCATACAGGCAAGGAAGAATACAATTATTTCATGGCTGTTTGTTTTCAGGCCAGCCAGTTGACCATTCTCGACTACAACCGTGTGGTGAAAGATCTGAACGGCTTGACTTCGGATCAGTTCCTTGACAGGTTGGCCAAGAACTTCGACGTTATAGAGATTGATGCCGTCAATGTCAACGTGTCTGGCGAGGAAGACGGAATCCCTTGCTATGAGAAAATGCCCCTTGAGGAAGCTATCGAAAAATGCGGACTGGATGTTCTCAAGCCTGCGGCCTTGCACTCTTTCCTCTTGTATCTGGATGGAAAGTGGTACGGACTCTTCGCCAAGCTGGGAACCTACGACGACAGCGACCCTATCGGTGTGCTGGACGTGGATATTTCCTCCCGGTTAATTCTTGACGAGATATTGGGCATCAAGGATTTGCGTTCCGACAAGCGTATAGATTTCGTTGGTGGTCTTCGCGGTTTGGGCGAGCTGAAGCGTCGGGTCGACAGCGGCGAGATGCGCATGGCTCTTGCCCTGCATCCCGTCACCATGCGGCAGATTATGGACATTGCCGACAGCGGCAAGATTATGCCTCCCAAGGCGACGTGGTTCGAACCCAAGTTGCGCAGCGGTCTCATTATTCACAAGCTCAAATAAAATTACGAATTTTAATATCTGTGTGGTGACAGACGAATATAAGACGATAACAAACAAGATAGGCGAGGGCACTTACTCGGAAAAGCGGAGTAAGTTCCTCGCTTTTTCACATCACGTGGAGACGCTTGATGAGGTAAAGGAGATTGTGGCTTCTTACCGCAAGAAATATTATGATGCCAGACATGTGTGCTATGCTTACATGCTTGGGGCTGAGAGGACGGAGTTTCGGGCAAACGACGATGGTGAGCCCAGTAGCACGGCCGGAAAGCCCATCCTGGGACAAATCAACAGTCATGAACTTACGAATATCCTCATCATCGTGGTGCGTTATTATGGAGGTGTCAACCTCGGAACGGGCGGACTTATCGTGGCATACAAGACTGCTGCGGCTTTGGCCATAGAAAACTCTGTGCAGGAGAAAAGACAGGTGGAAGAGCTGGTGAAGTATGATTTCCCTTATGTGATGATGAACGATGTGATGCGTGTCGTCAAGGAGATGCGGCCTCGCATCGTGAGTCAGGAATATGACAACACCTGCTCCATTACGCTCTCCATCCGCAAGTCAGAGGCCGAAACGCTGAGAGGAAGGCTCGACAAACTTTCTTTTGAATGAGCGAAATGCTTGTTGCTTTCTTCAGTTGGGCTGTGTATTTCCAGTTAGAAAACATGTTCTCTCGTGAATTATAGAAGATATACCCTTGCGTAGATGTTCTTTCTGTAGCATAAATAGGAGTATCTATATTGCCATGCCTGTGTGCGATTAGGATTTTTTTTCGTCCAGTTCTTTTTGCAGGCGGATGATTTCGTCGCGATACTGTGCAGCCTGCATGAAATCGAGGTCCTTGGCGGCTTGTTTCATCAAGGCCGTGGTGTTGGCAATGCTCTTTTCCAACTCCTCCCTATTCATCGAACGAACGATTGGGTCGGCGGCAAAGACTGCACCCTCGGGCTCAATGTAGACACGCTGAGCCGTGGCCTTGCCCAAGCTGGTGGTAGGATTGGCCTCCTTCGAGGTGGGGAGCACAGAAGTAATGGCCTTGGTAATCTGCTTGGGAGTGATGTGATGGTCTTCGTTGTACTTCAACTGAATCATGCGTCGGCGCGCCGTCTCGTCGATGGTTCGCTGCATGCTCTCGGTGATGTTGTCAGCGTACATGATAACCTTTCCGTTCACATTTCTTGCGGCACGTCCTGCTGTCTGGGTAAGAGAGCGGTGGCTGCGAAGAAAACCCTCCTTGTCGGCATCGAGAATGGCCACGAGCGAAACCTCGGGCAGGTCGAGTCCCTCACGCAGCAGGTTGACACCCACCAGTACATCGTAGACACCAGCTCTCAGGTCGTTCATGATTTTCACACGGTCGAGTGTGGCCACATCGCTGTGTATGTAAGCAGCCTTCACGCTGTGGTTGAGCAGAAACTCGGTCAGCTCCTCCGCCATTCGCTTGGTCAGAGTCGTGATGAGCACCCGTTCGTTGCGATGGGAACGGGTCAGTATCTCGTCGAGCAGGTCGTCTATCTGGTTTTCGCTGGGTCGTACCTCTATCTCTGGGTCGAGCAATCCTGTGGGGCGAATGAGTTGCTCAACCACTACGCCTCCCGACTCGCGCAATTCGTAGTCGGCGGGTGTGGCACTTACATAGATGGCTTGGTGTATCATGCTGTGGAACTCGTCGAAGGTGAGCGGGCGGTTGTCGAAGGCAGCGGGCAAACGGAAACCATAGTCCACGAGGTTTTGCTTTCGGGCGCGGTCGCCGCCATACATGGCTCCTATCTGCGGGATGCTGACATGACTCTCATCCACTACCAGCAGGAAGTCTTTGGGGAAGAAGTCGAGCAGGCAGTAGGGACGCTCGCCTGCGTGCCGCCCGTCGAAGTACCGCGAATAGTTTTCTATGCCCGAGCAATGGCCCAATTCCTTGATCATCTCTATGTCGTACTCCACTCGTTCCTTGATGCGTTGTGCCTTGATGTTGTCGCCCAATTCCTTGAAGTACTTCTCGCGCACAACCAGGTCGTCCTGTATCATGCGTATGGCTTTCTCTGTTTGCTCCTTGGTGGTGACGAAAAGGTTGGCGGGATAAATCTCATAGGCATCGAATGAAGCTATTCTGTGGTAGGTGAGCGAGTCCACTTCCTCGATAGAGTCTATCTCGTCATCCCACCAGGTAACTCTCAGCACATTGTCGCTGTAGGCCATGAAGATGTCCACTGTCTCGCCCTTGACACGGAAGTTTCCGCGTTGCAGTTCAATGTCGTTTCTCATATAGAGGGCATCCACCAACTGCCGCAGGAACTCGTTTCTGTCGAGTCGCTGTCCCTTCTGTATCTTGATGATGTTCTCCTGCATGGCGGTAGGGCCTCCCATGCCGTAGATGCAGGAGACCGAGGACACCACGACGACATCTTTTCGTCCGGATAGTAAGGCCGATACGGCTCCCAGCCGTAGCTTGTCTATCTCGTCGTTGATGGCCAGGTCTTTCTCGATGTAAGTGTCTGTCGTGGGCAGATAAGCCTCGGGCTGATAGTAGTCGTAGTAAGACACGTAGTATTCAACGGCGTTCTCTGGAAAGAAGCTTTTCATTTCTTGGTACAATTGGGCGGCAAGCGTCTTGTTGTGGCTTAACACGAGGGTAGGCTTCCCTACGTTGGCGATGACGTTTGCCACCGTGAAAGTCTTGCCCGATCCTGTTACTCCGAGCAGAACCTGTGCCGGATCACCCTGTTCGATTCCTTCGGTGAGCTGTCTGATGGCCTGTGGCTGGTCGCCCGTGGGCTGGTACTTGGATGTCAGCTTGAAGTTCATGTCTTGTTTCGTTTTTATAGGTATGGTGCTGTTTCCTAATGAGAGGGATGTTGGTGCACTCTCTATGAAATTGCAAAAGTACAAAAAAAAAACGCACTAATCGTTATAAAGACTAATAAATTGCGAAAAAATGTATTTTTTCCTTTGCGGATAGGCAAAATATCCGTAACTTTGCATCTCAAAACGTAACCTATGAAGAAAACTGCTTTAATTACAGCATGTGTTGCGTTGCTCTTGACGAGTTGCGCCAACCAGTTTAATCAGGTTTATAAATCTGACAATTACAATTTTAAATACGAATATGCTAAGGAATGTTTTGCCACGGGGAAGTACTCTCGTGCGGTGACATTGCTTCAGGAGTTGGTGACGCTGAAGAAGGGTAGCACGGAGGCGGAGGAATGCCTCTATATGTTGGCAATGGCCGAGTATGGCTTGCATGACTACGAGACCGCTTCCGAGTATTTCAAGAAATATTATCAGTCTTATCCAAAAGGCATCTATGCGGAGAACGCCAAATATTTCGTAGGGGAGAGCCTGTACAAGAATGCACCCGAGCCTCGGCTCGACCAATCGCTCACGGTGTCGGCCATTGCGGCTTTTCAAGAATACCTGGACCTTTACCCAGATGCCAAGCTTAAGAAACAGGCCACCGATCGCCTTTTCGCCCTGCAGGATCTCTTGGTGGAGAAGGAGTACAAGAACGCCAAACTCTATTACGACCTGGGCACATACTTTGGAAACTGTACCAGCGGCGGAAACAACTATGAGGCTTGTATCGTGACGGCCCAGAACGCCTTGAAGGACTATCCTTACAGCAACAAGCGAGAGGAATTCGCCATCTTGATAATGAAAGGCAAGTACGAACTCGCCAAAATGAGTGTGGAGAGCAAGCAGTTGGAACGCTACCAGGATGCGGAGGACGAGTGTTACGGATTCATCAACGAGTATCCAGATTCGAAGGAGCGCGCTACCGCAGAGAAGTTTATTGCAAAATGCAAGGAGTTCGAGAAAGCTCATCCCGAGGATGACTACAGTAAATTGGAGAATAAATAAGGAAATAAAGAAAACAAAAAAGAATAAAGCAAGATTATGGATTACAAGAAATCAAAAGCGCCGGTGAACACTGTGACCCGCAACATTATGGACCTTTGTCAAGAAACAGGCAACATATACGAGAGTGTAGCCATCATCGCAAAGCGGAGCAACCAGATATCTGTTGAGATCAAACAGGACCTAAGCAAGAAACTGCAGGAGTTTGCGTCTTATAACGATTCCTTAGAGGAGGTCTTCGAGAACCGTGAGCAGATTGAGATTTCTCGCTATTATGAGAAACTACCAAAGCCAACTTTACTTGCCACACAGGAGTTTATTGAGGGCAGCATCTATTGGCGCGACCCGACGAGGGACAACATGACAAGCAAAAAGGACTCTTTGGATCTCTAAAGAAATATATAATTTAAAATATGATACAACGCAAACAAACATTGTTTCTGCTCGTTGCTGTCATCGCCTGCCTGTTGTGCTTCTTCATGCCGATAGGCATTGTCCTGCCGAAGGGAATGGGAGGAGAGGTATCTCTCTACAACCTTGGTTTCGTGGACAATAACGGAACGATTGCCGTGTCGGGTACATGCCTGCCCCTTTTCGTTCTGCTTGCCGTGTCTACAGCCTTGTCGTTAGTGACGATATTTCTGTATAGAAACCGCAAGTTGCAGTTGACGCTTTGCGCCACGAATCTGTTGTTTTCGGTATTGTGGTACATAGACTATGTCTTGCTGCTTTTCGGTGTGGTGACAGTACCAGAGGTGGAAGGTACCGTAGAGGTGAAGTTTGCTGCCAGTCTGCCCCTTGTCGCCATCGTGATGATTGCGTTGGCGCGAAAAGGAGTGTCGGATGACGAAAAATTGGTCAGGGCAGCCGACCGAATACGTTAAAAAAGAGAAAAACAAAAGGAAAAACTTGTGGGGTACACAAAAAAAATGTATCTTTGCACCGCTGTTACGTGATAACAGCATAAAATTCAAACCTCATAATAAAATTAAATTAAAAAATGGCAACAAAAATCAGATTGCAGCGCGGCGGTCGTAAAAGCTATGCTTTCTATAGCATTGTAATCGCTGACGTTAGAGCACCACGTGATGGTAAATTTACTGAGAAGATTGGTACTTTCAACCCTAATACCAATCCTGCTACTGTAGATTTGAATTTCGATCGTGCCCTCTACTGGGTAGAGACTGGCGCACAGCCAACAGACACAGTACGCAACATCCTCAAGGGCGAGGGCGTTTACTTGATGAAGCACCTCCGTGGTGGCGTTAAGAAGGGCGCATTCGATGAGGCTGAGGCAACAAAGCGTTTCGAAGCTTGGAAGGCAGGCAAGGACCAAAAGGCTACAGCTATTCGCGAGGGCGAGGCTAAGGCTAAGAAGGAAGCTGCTGCTAAGGAGCTTGAGGCTGAGAAGAAAGTAAATGAAGCAATCGCTAAGAAGGTAGCTGAAAAGAAGGCTGCCAAGGCTGAAGCTGCTGAGGAAGCGGCTCCAGCAGAGGCTTAATTCTCGCTTCTACTCATCTTCTTCGATGAAAAGAAATAAAGGTCGTTCCATTGCGGAGCGACCTTTTCTTTTTCAGGATGTTTTTTGGGGCGATGAGGTGAATAATATGCGACCGTATGGTTTGAAAACATGAAGAAAAGATAATAAAAGGCAGGAGTTTGCGTTTTGTAATAAATGGAAAAAACAGAAAAGAGCGGCAGCTATTCCCATATACTGAAGTACACCGGCATCTTTGGCGGTGTGCAGGGATTGAACATTCTTGTTGGCTTGGTGCGCAATAAGTTTGCAGCTTTGCTTTTGGGAACAGCTGGCATGGGACTTGTCTCTCTTTTTAATTCTACTATCAATATGGTGGTTTCTGCTGCCAATTTTGGTATTCCAACCAGTGGCGTGCGTGAAATTTCGGAAAAGTATGATTCTTCCAGCAAGCAACTTTCTTCCACCATTCTGCTGGTACGCTCTTGGTGTCTGTTTGCAGCCTTGTTGGGAATGTTTGCCTGTTTGGTCTTTAGTCCGTTGCTTGACGGTCTCACCTTTGTCGACAGGGGCGGGCACGTGTTCCATTTCGTGCTTTTGTCTCCATCTGTAGCCTTCATAATAGTGACTGGTGGCGAAATGGCGGTATTGAAGGCCACGCGTCAGTTGCGCACCTTGGCCGTCTCTTCATTGTGTGTTGTCTTTGCTTCTCTTATTATCTCTGTTCCGATCTATTATCTGTGGCGTTGCCGGGGAATAGTAGGTGTGTTGGTGTTGCAGTCGTTGGCACAAATGCTACTTTCTCTTCGCTTTTCCTCTCGCCATTATCCTTATCGAGTGTCTTTCTCGACGAAGTTTTTGGGGGCTGGCGTTCATGTTGTCAAGTTGGGTTTGGCGTTTGTTGTTGCCGGACTCATGGGCTCAGGAGCAGAGTTCTTGGTGCGTGCGTACATTAACAGGGTAGGCGAGTTGTCCGATGTCGGACTTTTCAATGCAGGTTGGACTTTGGCCGTTGTCTATGCAGGCTTGGTGTTCTCGGCGATGGAGGCTGATTATTTTCCCCGTTTGTCTTCAATCAAGGAGATAGGGAAAAAACAGAACGACTGTGTCAACAAACAGTTGGAAATCAACGTTTTATTGATAGGACCCATCTTAACGGGCATGATTTTGGCACTGCCAGTCTTGATACCTCTTCTCTACGACCATCGGTTCCTTAGTGTGCTTGGCATGGCGCAGTTGGCTGCTGTCAGCATGCTTTTTAGGGCAGTTTATGTTCCGATAGAATATTTGCCCTTATCGAAGGGGCAATCGTATAAGTTCTTGTGGCAGGAATCTGTTTGTGTCTTGTTGCTTGTAGCGATGGAGATAGTGGGTTATCGCAGTAAGGGGCTGATAGGACTTGGCTTTGGTATCGTGGGCGCTTATCTGGTGGAGACCTTGTTTGTGTTGCTATACAGCCGATACCTATATTGCTATGTCCTTTCTCGTAAGTGCGTAGGCTTTCTCGCTGTGCAGTTAGTCTTTGTTGCAGGAGGTTTGCTGGTAGGCTTTATGTGGCAGCCGTCCTTCTCGTATTGGGCTTTTTCGTTTGTCTGGGTTGTTGCCAATGCCGTGGTAACCTTGTATTTATTGAAGACCCAAACTAAGGCGGTTATAAAATAACAACCTGTTTTTTTGCCATCTCAACATGACAAAATGAGGAAAGATATGTTGTAAGACATTACTTTTCCATGAAACATTTGATTTTTTTTGGAGTTAAATGCTTGTTATTTCAGATTAATTGTTAATTTTGCGTTTGAATAAAGAGAACGTAGCTTGTATGACGATCGTCATTGTGTCCATATTATTGTTGGGATGTCTTCTGATAGCGACGGAGAATATCACCAAGGTGAACCGTGCTGCCGTGGCCATTTTTGCAGGAACGGCAGGATGGGTCTTGTATATTTGTTTTGGCTTGGATTTCGTGACCAGTCAGCATGCTTGCGATTTTTCCAGCTATCTGCACAGTCAGACTCCTGCCATTCCAGGATCGAGTGTAACGGTCAAGAATTTTATTTCTCGTTTTATCTTCCTTCCTTATGTGGGAAAAGCGGCGGAGATAGTCCTTTTCTTGTTGGCGACGATGACGATTGTCGAGATTCTCAACAATAATGGCTGTTTCGATTTTATCCGTCAGTTACTTCGCACCCGTAGCAGCAAACGGATGATTTGGACGCTTTCTGTTGTCACTTTCCTTGTTTCGGCTAATCTTGACAACCTGACGACGACAGTCATGATGCTTACCATCATGCACGGCATTATTCCCAGTCGCAGGCAGCGCATGTTTTATGGCAGTGCCATCTTGCTGTCTGCAAATTGTGGGGGAGCGTTTACCGTCATCGGCAATCCCGAGGGATTGGTGTTGTGGAACAGCGGGGCGGTGACAGCCACTTGTTATTCCATGTCTCTCTTGCTGCCTTGTCTGGCAGCCTGGCTGGTTCCTGTTTATCTCATATCGAGGAGGCTTCCCGAGCGTGTCGACACCGAATGGATAGTCATGCCTTATCGAGGTGACGACACTCGGCTCAATGTGTGGCAACGTCTGCTCATGCTCTTTGTGGGTATTGGCGGATTGTGGTTTATCCCAACCTTCCACAACATATCCAAGTTGAGTCCTTTCTTGGGGGCTCTGTGCGTGTTGTCCGTCTTGTGGATAGTCAATGAAATCTTCAACCGAAAGTTGATGAACATGGATGCCATGGTCGACCGCCGCACACCTCGCGTGTTGCAATATGGTGTCATTCAGATGATTCTTTTTGTTATGGGTATCATGTTGGCCGTAGGTGTGGTCAAGGAGACGGGTGCTTACGATGAGTTGATGGAGTGCTTGGGCATCGACGAAAACCATCCTTTTGTCTGGCTTCACGGTGTTGCAGCAGGCATGGTTAGCACCGTGCTCGACAATTTTGCGACAGCCATCAATTTCTTTTCGTTTCCCACTGTGATGGGACAGGCTGGTTTGACGACTTCAGAACTCTCTACCGTCTATGGCTGCAATGGCTTGTATTGGCGGGTCATAGCCTTCTGCGTGATGGCAGGCGGAAATGTCTTGGGAATCGGTACGATGAGCGGTCTGGCCTTGATGAAGATGGAACACATGCATGTAGGCTGGTTCTTCCGTCATGTGGGCTGGAAAGCTCTGTCTGGAGGTGTGGTGGGACTTGCGCTTCTCTGGCTAGCGCAGTAAGGGGGAGCGATATTTAAGCGTAGACAATGTCAATAAAAAATAAAAGTAAAACAGAGGTATTGGTTATGACAAAGATTAAAACGATTGGTGTACTGACATCTGGTGGAGATGCACCAGGTATGAATGCGGCTATTCGTGCCGTTACTCGCTCGGCCATATATAATGGTTATGCGGTAAAAGGAATTTTTCGTGGATACGATGGGTTGATCAATGACGAAATCAAAACTTTTACAACAGAAAATGTGAGTGGTATCATCGGTACGGGTGGAACCATTCTGAAGACAGCCCGCTCTAAGGAATTCATGACAGAGGAAGGTCGTCAGAAAGCTTATGAGACGATACAGAAAGAAGAAATCGATGCTCTTGTGGTTATCGGTGGAAATGGCTCGCTTACAGGTGCCATGAACTTTGCGCGCGATTTTGATGTTTGCTGTATTGGGCTTCCAGGAACTATTGACAATGACCTTTATGGTACCGACAATACGATAGGCTACGATACTACGATGAACACAATTGTGGAATGCGTGGATCGTATTCGTGATACGGCTCAGAGCCATGAGCGCATCTTCTTTGTGGAGGTGATGGGGCGTGATGCAGGTTTCCTGGCGCAGAACAGTGCTATTGCGAGTGGTGCGGAGGCTGCTATTATTCCGGAAGACTCTACAGATGTCGATCAGTTGGCTCAGTTTATGGAACGTGGCATTCGCAAATCGAAGAAGAGTTGCATCGTTATCGTGTCGGAAAGTCCTAAGTGCGGAGCTCTTTATTATGCTGGCCGTGTACGCAAGGAGTTTCCGGAATTTGATGTGCGTGTGTCCATCTTAGGTCACTTACAACGTGGCGGACGTCCTTCTGCCCGCGACCGTATTCTTGCCAGCCGTACAGGTTGTGGAGCTATCGAGGCAATTATGCAGGGACAGCGAAACGTGATGGTAGGTGTGAGAAACAACGAGGTGGTTTATGTCCCACTGTCTGAAGCCATTCGTTCTGACAAGCCTTTCGACCGCAAGTTGATAAAGGTGCTTGACGAGTTGAGCATCTAATCCTCACTCGCCACACGCATGCGGGAAAAATAGGCTGTCGCCATTTTATGAAGCAGTGTGAAACTTGCAGTATACTATAAGTAAGGTGTAACTTGCTCGACGGATATGACTAATCTTGGTTATGATATGTATAGCAAAACAAGGTTGCCATATACGGTGTTGTTATAGTATGGATATGAGTCGAAAATGTGTAATAAAATGGTTTAAACTGAACTAAAAATGGTTTAAAGAAGAAGAAAACTTCTTTTTAATTTGGCGTTTCCGCGAATGTTTGTTACTTTTGCATACAAACTACTTGATGCCATGAGTCAATTACTGAATTCTCATGCTCGTATGGGGTCAGAATCTTGATAGCAGCAAGTCTGAAAAATATACTAACATTAAAAACAATAGCTTATGTCACAAATTAACGGACGTATCTCTCAGATTATAGGTCCTGTCATCGATGTCTATTTCGATACTAAGGGAGAGAATCCTGAGAAGGTGCTTCCTAAAATTTACGAAGCTCTGAAGGTGAAGCGACCGGACGGACGTGACCTGGTCATCGAGGTGCAGCAGCATATCGGGGAGGACACGGTTCGTTGCGTGGCCATGGACAACACCGACGGTTTGCAGCGTGGACTGGAAGTAGCCCCAACAGGTAACCCTATCCTGATGCCTGCCGGAGAGCAAATCAAGGGCCGCATGATGAATGTCACCGGGCAGCCTATTGATGGTATGAAAGAATTGGACATGAAGGGTGCTTATCCTATTCACCGTGCGGCTCCAAAGTTTGATGAGCTTTCTACACACAAGGAGATGCTTGCCACCGGAATCAAGGTTATCGACTTGCTCGAGCCTTACATGAAAGGTGGTAAGATTGGTCTTTTTGGTGGTGCCGGTGTAGGAAAGACGGTGCTTATCATGGAGTTGATCAACAATATCGCCAAGGGACACAATGGCTACTCTGTATTTGCTGGAGTAGGTGAGCGTACCCGCGAGGGTAACGACTTGATTCGCGATATGCTTGAGTCTGGCGTTATCAAGTATGGTGAGAAGTTTAAAAAGGCCATGGAAGAAGGCAAGTGGGATCTTTCCCTCGTCGATAAGGACGAGCTTGCCAAGAGCCAGGCAACCTTGGTCTATGGACAAATGAACGAGCCTCCTGGGGCACGTGCCTCTGTGGCACTTTCAGGTTTGACCGTAGCCGAGGAATTCCGCGATCATGGAGGAAAAAATGGTGAGGCTACCGATATCATGTTCTTCATCGACAATATCTTCCGTTTCACTCAGGCTGGTTCTGAGGTTTCTGCACTTTTGGGACGTATGCCTTCTGCCGTAGGTTATCAGCCGACATTGGCATCTGAGATGGGTGCCATGCAGGAACGAATAACTTCTACAAAAAAAGGTTCCATCACCTCGGTGCAGGCTGTTTATGTGCCTGCGGACGACTTGACCGACCCAGCTCCAGCCACTACCTTTACCCACCTGGATGCCACCACGGAGCTTTCTCGTAAGATTGCTTCTCTCGGTATCTATCCAGCCGTAGACCCACTGGGATCTACCTCTCGTATCCTCGACCCGCTGATTGTGGGCAAGGCACACTACGATTGTGCTCAACGAGTAAAGCAGTTGTTGCAGCGCTATAATGAGTTGCAGGACATCATAGCCATCCTCGGCATGGACGAACTCTCTGATGAGGATAAGCTGACAGTGAACCGTGCTCGTCGAGTACAGCGTTTCCTGAGCCAGCCTTTCACCGTGGCAGAACAGTTCACAGGTCTGAAGGGTGTGATGGTTCCTATAGAAGAAACAATCAAGGGCTTTAATGCTATCCTCGACGGCGAGGTGGACGACCTGCCAGAGCAGGCATTCCTCAACGTTGGCACTATCGAGGACGCCAAGGAGAAGGCTAAGCAGTTGCTCGCAGCTGCTCAGGCGTAGTCCGGAATTGAAAAGTGAAGGGTGAAGAATCCAAATGAGAGACTCGATTGCGCGATTTTACACTATTCATTTAACACTTAACATTTAAAGATTAGGACTATGTTAAAACTAAAGATCGTTTCTCCAGCGAAGGTGGTCTTTCAAGGTGAGGTAGAAAGTGTATTGGTTCCGGGAACGTTCGGCTCGTTCGAGATTCTCAGTGACCATGCGCCTATCATATCTTCGTTGGAAGTGGGAAAGGTTGAGTACACCACCAAGGAAGGCAAACAGGCAATGAACATTAATGGTGGATTCGTGGAAGTCAAGAAAAACGAAGTAAGCCTCTGTGTGGAAGTATAGCCTAAAGTTAGGAATTAGTTAATTTAGTATTAATAATTCTCGGGTAGGGATGGAAAAAGACGAAAAGATACGCTTGCAATGCATCAGACAGACCTATATCAAGTACAAGCAGATTTCTTTGTGGCTGACAGCAGCGTTGGCTCTTGCCATCCTCTTTGTCTGTAGGTTGTCGGCTCGTTGCGATAATATTCTTGATGGGGTGGTTAATCCATTGATAGTAAGTGTGATATTCTCACTTATTGCAAGTGCCGCTTATGGTGAGTCATGGCGGGCTGTTGCCCAATCTTCGCCTTCCAATCTCGCTAAATTTTATTTGGCAGCATCGGCAGTCAAGATGATGGCGGGGGCGATTACATTCCTCATCTACGTGATGGCTTGTGATAAGCAAAATATCTTAGGCTTTGCAGCCATATTCGGACTTTTCTATCTCATACTTCTCGTATTCGATTGCCTTTACTTCTCGAGGATAGAGAAAAAATAAATTAAATTAAAAATAAGAAGAATATGAAACATCTCAAGCAATTCCTCTTAATGGCAATGTTGCTCTTTATGTTGGCTCCTGTACAGGTGTCGGCAAAGGAGAACATCGACGTAAAAGAGATATTGTGGGGTCATATCAAGGATTCTTATGAATGGCATGTCACCCAGGTGGGCGATCATCCTGTAGTAATTAATCTGCCTGTCATCGTGAAGACCACCAGTGGTTGGCACATTTTTTCCAGTGGCGAATTCTCAGAGGAAAAAGATGCCAATGGCGACCGCCCAGGCCCATATAACTTGGTGATTAAGAACGCTGACGCTCAGAGTAATCCTAACAAGATCGTGGAGAAGGTGAATGGGGCTGAAGTTGCTCCTCTCGACATTTCCATCACAAAGACTACGTGTGTGCTCTTTATTGATGCTATCATCTTCCTCATTTGCATCTTGGTTCCAGCTCGCTGGTGCAAAAAACACAAGGTGGATGATCCTGCTCCGAAAGGTTTTGTCGGACTTATGCACATGTTTATCATGTCGGTCTATGACGATGTGATCAAGGCTACGTTAGGCAAGGAGGCTCCAAAGTATGCTCCCTGGCTACTTACTTGCTTCTTTTTCATCTTCATAGCCAACATCATGGGCATTGTACCATTTCCTCCTGGTGGTGGAAACTTGACAGGAAATATTGCTTGTACTTGTTTTTTTGGTGTCACTACGTTCCTTATCACCAACTTTACGGGTACCAAGGCCTATTGGAAAGATATTTTTTGGCCAGAGGTTCCTACTTGGTTGAAGGTTCCAGTGCCATTGATGCCATTCATCGAGTTATTCGGAATCTTTACGAAACCATTGGCTCTGATTATTCGTCTCTTCGCCAACATGATGGCAGGTCACGCAATTGCCTTGTCATTTGCGGCTATCATTTTCATTATGTTCAACATCAGTGAGAATGTGGTTGCTAATTATGTGGCAGGAACTGGTATGACCGTTGTAAGTGTAGCGATGAGTGCCTTTATGATGCTCCTCGAAATATTGGTAAGCTACATCCAAGCATTGGTGTTCACCATGCTGAGTGCAGTATTCATCTCTTTGGCTCATGTTCATGAGGTTGAGCCTGAAATTGCAAAGTAATTAATAAACACGAGAATATTAACAACTTAAATTTTAAGATTATGTTATCACTATTATTGGCAGCAGAAGTTGCAAAGTTGGGCGCCGCTGTTGGCGCAGGTCTCGCCGCTATTGGCGCAGGTATTGGTATTGGTCGCATTGGTGGTCAAGCTATGGATGCCATGGCACGCCAGCCAGAGAAAATGGGCGACCTTCGTTCATCTATGATTATTGCCGCTGCATTGGTCGAGGGTGTTGCATTCTTCGCCGTCATCATCGCTATCTTGGCAATTGTCATGTAATTAGTAACCATTTTATTTAAGTAAAACTTTAACCAGTATATATGGATTTATTAACTCCGGCATTTGGTCTGCTTTTTTGGATGACAGTCGTTTTCTTGATCGTCTTTGTCATCGTAAGAAAAGCGGGATTCCCTGTCATCACTAAGATGGTGGAAGACCGTAAGGCGTACATCGATGAGAGCTTGAAAAAGGCTCACGATGCCAACGAGAAGCTGGCCAATATCCAAAAAGAAGGTGAATCCATCTTGCAGGAAGCTCGCGAGAAGCAGGCTGCCATCCTCAAGGAGGCTGCCGAGACTCGTGATGCCATCGTGGAGAAAGCTCAGGACAGGGCGCGTGAAGAAGGTGCTCGACTGCTCTCTGATGCCAAGACGCAGATAGAGAACGAGAAGCAGAACGCCATTCGCGAAATTCGTGGACAGGTGGCGGAACTCTCTGTTCAGATAGCAGAAAAAGTTCTCAAAGCCAAGCTTTCCGACAACAAAGCACAGATGGACATGATAAATCGACTGCTGGACGAGGTTTCTTCTGACAACAAACAGTAAAGCTTATGGATATAGGTGTAATATCGGTGCGTTATGCTCGTGCGCTCATCAAGGCTGCACTTGGCATGAAGCTCGAAGATCAGGTTTATCAGGAGATGCAGACACTCTACAAGAGTTACATCGACGTGCCTGAACTGAGATTTACGATAGACAACCCTATGCTTTCCAAAGACAAAAAGCAAGCACTTCTCATCACAGCTCTTGGCAAGAAGCCTTCTGCTCTGAGCCAGAAGTTCATAGCCCTCGTCTTGAAAGAGGATAGGGAGAGCACCCTGCAATTCATGGCTGCTTCGTATATCACTCTTTACAGGAAACAGAAGAACATCATCCGCGGTAAGCTGATCACAGCCACTGCCGTTGATGCCTCTACTGAGGACAAGATGCGCAAGATGGTGGAGCAGAGAACGCATGGTACTGTGGAGTTCAAAACAGAGGTGAGACCTGATATCATTGGTGGTTTCATCCTGGAATATGATACTTATAGAATGGATGCGAGCGTTAAGACGAAGCTCAACAGCATTCTGACACAGTTAAAAAAGTAAGAGGTTGGGAATAGCAACAAACGAAGAAAGAATGTGTGCTTTGTTCGTAGCTAATTTCTAATTTCTAATTTCTAATTTTTAATTAAAAAAGTAACAATGTCAGATAAAATTAAACCAAGTGAAGTGTCTGAAGTACTTCAGCAGCAACTCCAGGAGGTCAATGGCTCTGAGAAGTTCGATGAGATAGGTACAGTGCTCACCGTTGGAGATGGTGTGGCTCGTATTTATGGTCTTCGTAACGCAGAAGCCAACGAGCTTCTTGAGTTCGAAAACGGCACGATGGCTATTGTCATGAACTTGGAGGAAGACAATGTGGGTTGTGTCCTTTTGGGTCCTACGGCTGGCATCAAGGAGGGGCAGAGCGTTAAGCGTACTCATCGTATCGCTTCTATCCGCGTTAACGACAACTTCTTGGGACGTGTTGTCAACCCTTTGGGTGAGGCTATTGACGGACAAGGTGACATCGACCTTACCAATTCTTTCGAGATGCCTTTGGATCGCAAAGCTCCTGGTGTTATCTATCGTCAGCCTGTTAAGGAACCGCTCCAGACAGGTTTGAAGGCTGTCGACTCCATGATTCCGATTGGTCGTGGTCAGCGTGAGCTCATCATTGGTGACCGTCAGACAGGTAAGACTGCCATCGCTGTAGACACCATTATCAACCAAAAGAGTTTCTATGAGGCAGGTAAACCTGTATATTGTATCTATGTGGCAATTGGTCAGAAAGCTTCTACTGTTGCTGCTTTGGTGCAGAACTTGAAGGAGCATGGTGCATTACCATATACCATCATTGTAAGTGCTACTGCTGCCGACCCTGCCGCTATGCAATACTACGCACCATTTGCAGGAGCAGCCATCGGTGAATATTTCCGAGACCGAGGTTTTTCTGCCCTTGTCGTTTATGATGATTTGAGTAAACAAGCAGTGGCTTATCGTGAGGTATCTTTGATCCTTCGTCGTCCATCAGGACGTGAGGCTTACCCTGGCGATGTATTCTATCTCCACTCTCGTTTGTTGGAGCGTGCTGCTCGTATCAACGACCAGCAGGAGGTAGCCGAACAGATGAACGACCTGCCGGAGTGCATGAAGGGTCATGTGAAGGGAGGCGGTTCATTGACTGCTCTTCCTATCATCGAGACTCAGGCAGGCGATGTGTCCGCTTACATTCCAACCAATGTGATTTCTATCACAGATGGTCAGATTTTCTTGGAGACCGACCTCTTTAACCAGGGCTTCCGTCCTGCCATCAATGTGGGTATTTCTGTATCTCGTGTTGGTGGTTCGGCTCAGATCAAGAGTATGAAGAAGGTGGCCGGTACCTTGAAGATAGATATGGCTCAGTATCGTGAGCTGGAGGCTTTCTCCAAGTTCTCCAGCGATATGGATGCTGTGACAGCTATGACCTTGGATCGTGGTCGTAAAAACGACAAACTGTTGATTCAACCGCAGTATTGTCCTATGCCAGTAGGTGAGCAAGTGGCTATCCTTTACTGCGGTGTGCATGGTTTGATGCACGAAGTGCCAATGGAAAAAGTGCGCGAATGTCAAGATCAATTCCTTGAAGCCATGCGCAGCCAGCATGCTGATGTAATCGAGACATTGGGTAGTGGTCAGCTTACCGACGAGTGTATCAAGGTAGTAGAAGAGACTATGGCCAATGTTGCAGGACAATATAAAGTGTAATAGCCTATGCCGTCGTTAAAAGAGATTAAAACTCGCATCGCCAGCGTTAACAGTACTCGTAAGATTACGAGTGCCATGAAGATGGTGGCATCGAGCAAGTTGCATCATGCTCAGGTAGCTATTCAGAACATGCTTCCTTACGAGAACATGCTGGAACATATCCTCAAGAGCTTCTTGGTAAGTACTCCCAATGTGGACCATGAGTTACAGGTGGAGCACAAGAAAATAAAGCGAGTGGCTTTAGTGGTTTATAGTTCCAACAGCAGCTTGTGCGGTGGCTTCAACTCCAATGTCATCAAGATGATGATTCAGGCAGTCGACGAGTACAAGGCTCACGGCATTGACGACATCACGGTTTATCCTATAGGCAGAAAAGTGGCTGAAAAGGTACAAAAATTAGGACTGAAGATTGGTGGCAACTTCATGGAGCTTGCCGACCATCCCAATGCACAGGTATGTGCCGACATAGCCCAGAAACTTGCCCAGCAGTATGCTGCCGGCGAACTCGACAAGGTAGAGTTGATTTATCATCACTTCAAGAGTGCAGGCTCGCAAATACTGACCAGAAAAACTTTCCTGCCTATCGACCTTTCTACAGAGGCCATAGGAGAAGACAACGACCGCGACCTCACATCCAATGTGGCTACGGCGAAGGCTCAGGAATACTTGCGCAAGAAACAGGCAGAGGAAGATGAACGGCAACATGCGGAGGTGAGGCCTCTGAATGACGACTTCATAGTGGAGCCAGACTTGGAGACTGTCTTGGATGTGCTCATTCCAAAACAGTTGCGACTGATGGTTTACACAGCCCTTTTGGACAGTCAGGCCAGTGAGCATGCTGCCAGAATGGTAGCCATGCAGACTGCGACTGATAATGCCGATGAACTCTTGCGCGAGCTCAACCTGCAGTACAACAAGAGTCGTCAACAGGCCATTACGAATGAATTGCTCGATATTGTGGGTGGCAGCGTGAACAATTAGTTCTGTTGTGCGCACTCTATAAACTTATAGATGGGGATGTCAAGTTCATCAAGGCTTGATATCCCTTTTTCTCTTTCCGCTGTACTCTGCAACAGGCGAAACCTCAGAAGTATGGCAGACGAAAGCTTGGCTACTTTCACTTTTTCTCCATTTTGTTTGGTTTTTACTCATTATTTTACTAATTTTGCATGTCCAAGGATTTTTCCTAATATCCACATATAGATTTTTATCATTATGAACAATAAAGAATATATAGCAGAACTTGCTCGCCAAACGGGGTATTCGCAAGAGGATACGCAGAAATTGGTGAGGAAAGTGATAGACGCAATGATTTCTCAGTTTGAGGAGGGAGAAGCTGTCGCCATTCCCAATTTCGGAACCTTTGAGGTCAAGAAACGCATGGAACGCATGGTTGTCAACCCCACGACCAAGAAGCGTCAGCTCGTACCTCCCAAGTTGGTACTTGCCTTTCGCCCTGTAGCTGCTATCAAGGAAAAACTAAAGAATGGAGGTACAGGAGATGAATAGGTCCAGTATATCGATTGTAGCTAAGATTCTTGCCGAGAAGAATGGTATGACCATCTCGGAGGCAGAGGCTTTCGTCAAGCGGATGTTTGATGTGGCAAATGCTGTGATGCAGGCTGACAAGCAATTGAAGATAAGATGGCTTGGTACGTTTAAAGTGATGCCAGTCAAAGACCGTGAGAGTGTGGATGTCAATACTGGAGAGCGAATCATTATTGGTGGTCGCGACAAAATCACTTTTACTCCCGACAATATCTTGAAGGAAATAGTCAACAAGCCCTTTGCGCAGTTTGAGACCGTAGTGGTCAACGATGGAGTTGATTTCAGCGAGATAGACCGGAAGTTTGCCTTCGAGTCCAAGGAGGAAGCGTCTTCGGCTTCTGATGAGCAACCGTCTGCAAACCTGTCGAACCCTTTACCTGTGGAAGAGGTGAAAAGTATTCCTTTGGTAGCAGGACAACCTGCGTCTGTAGAAAAGGAAAAAGAAGTCCCCGTGGCACATCCCTTGGCAAAACAGCCTGTACAGGCAACATCAGTGGTGCAAGAGCCGGAACCTTCTGTAGTGGAGGAAAGTTCCAAGCTGGCGGTAGAAACTCCTCCTGTTTTGGAGAAAGCAGCAGAGCCTAACCCCGAAACGATAGCTCCCGCTCCTCAGAGCGAGCAGGCCATACCTGCATCTGAGACAAAAAATATTGTCGAGGAGGAAGACAGAGGCGATGACTCTGATTCAGGTGGAAAGCATTATTTCATGCTTCCACGGTATGTGATGTATGTGGCTGTCATCCTGATTGTGGCATTGATAGGAGGAATTGGATGGTTTGCCTTCAACTATGGCAAGATGCAGGCTCAGCGCAATAATCTCGCTATGCAGTTGGATGAGATGCAGAAGGCACGCCTGGTGAAAGACAGTATCGCGCAAGCCCAGAAGAACGACTTGCGTATCAAAGTCCTGCAAGATAGTGCCCGCTTGGCACAGGCAGCAGAGGTTGTGAATGATGTTGACGAGCAGAAAACTTTGGAAGAAACCAAGCCGAAAGCCGAGTCGCAGAAAGCAAGCGAGTACGATGCCGACCCACGAGTACGTACTGGCGCTTATCGCATATTGGGTGTGGGGCAGACAATAGTTGCCAAGAGTGGGCAGACGCTGAGCCGTATCAGCAATCTGTATCTTGGTCCAGGCATGGAGTGTTATATAGAGGCCGTCAATAAAGGAGTAGTCGATGTGAAGGCTGGCCAGAAAATCAACATACCTAAATTGGAACTGAAGAAAAAGAAATAAGCAAAAGAAGAAAAAATGTGTGGCTTTTATCTTGAAATTCTGCTAAAATCTGCCGAATAGCTTAAAATGAGCGATTTACAAGTGTTTCACCTCAATAGAGGTAATGATTTAGTAATAGTTTTAACTTCTGTATTATACATAAGTTTGCTTTACTTGTCAAACAACTCTTTTCGGTGACAAAGGTACAACATTTATGTGGATTGATGAAAATCTCATCCATTTTTTAGATTTTATTTTCAGTTGCTGCCATATACGTAACTACTCAATACCCCTTGGATGTGTCAAATCCGCAAAATATTGATGATTTTTGTTTTTTATGATTGAAAACAGGCTATTATGTCAAATGAGTACTTGAATTTCATTTTAGGGGGGTGAGTGGTTACAAGAACATCTGAGACCTACAGAGAATGAACTGCCAACCAGTGGGGAATGATAAATTGAAAAATGCTTCCATACTGCGAAAGTACGGAAGCATTGGTATGTGGGAAAAGACAAAATGTTATTGCAGACTCTTGTCAAGAATTTCAAGAAGAATGGTAGGGTCTTCATGGATTTGCTCTGCTGTGATGCCTCTCTTTTCAACCTCATCAGCTACGGCAGGATAGTCCTTGAATTTCTCTCTTATCTTTTTCAAAAGTTTTTGTTGAGAATATTTTTCTCTCTTGGCATTAAATTTTTTGTTTTCAAACAACCTCCAATAATATACATGCTTGCCCCCGTCAACCGTATAGTCATACGCTCTACATCCTAAATAAGACTCAATATTTGTCCATATACCAGTAAACGACCTGCTGTGGGTGGAATTGTCAAAAGCAAACGGTTCCATGTAGCCAGTGACATGTTTCCCCTTGTAAACTTCAGTTGCCATATATGGAAATTTAGGGTCGTCATCTACAAGAATGAAAGTGCGTTTCTTGCCATCTTGGAGAGCATTATCCACCACAAGTGATTTAATGTCTACAATTTTGTATTTTACATCCTTGCCATTTTGCGTTTCACTGAAATAGATGTTCTTTTTCATGAAATGAATGTCGTTCTGCAAATAGCCGTTAAGCACTGTACCGTCTTTGAGTGTCAGCACAGCTTTTGGCCAAACGACTTTCTCTTTCGGCTTCTTGGCGTTTGCACTTATCGCAAACGAGAACACCATTAGAAAGATGATAAAAAGTAACTTTTTCATATGCACGTTTATTTAATGTTTCGATAAATATTTTAACGCTACAAAAATATGACTATAAAAACTTTAGCATAAATCCTAATAAAGGAGATTATTTTAAAACTTCATCAAGTTTTTTGACTAATATCGTAGGGTCTTTACGAAACTCTTTCATGCTAAGGTCTTTGAGCACTTCATTTATTTGCGGATAGTCCTTAAAATACCTTTTCAACATGGTTTTTTGACCAATCCCAACAGTAATACTATTGTCCATGAAATGATAAGTTCTCGCAAAATCCTCATTCTTGGATTTGTAATAAAACATAATGCCAAATCCGTAAATGCTACCTGATTTCACATGAGTATTTGTACTTATGTAGTGAACATAAGCTGATATATTTTTCCCTTCATAAACCGGATGGAGAAATACGGGATTTTTGTAGAGTTTGGGGGCTTTTTTGTAAGACATTCCCAATCCCATCTGGGAATGCAGAGGAATCCAATTTGTCACTTCTTCAGCCTTTTTATCATAGAATTTTATTTCTTTTACATCAGCAGAAGTATAGTCAAAGTTCTCACCACTCACTTCATCCTTTATTCTAACTTCGTGAGTATTATCTACATTAAAAGACAATCTCTGAATTTTGCCTTTCACAACTTTTCCGTTGTTTAAAATAACCTCAGAAGTCTGAGCTTGAACTATTCCACAAAAAAGAATAGCAAGAAACATAATAATCAACTTTTTCATACGCATGACTATTTGATTTTGTTTCAATTTAAATTGATTGTTTTGTTTGTAAAGATAGGTTGCTTTTCTTTAACCACCAAAGAAAGAAACTGTTATTAACACAAATATATGGATATATAACGAAGTTTAGCATGTGATGGTAGTAATTGCAGTTGATATACTCATTTCCTGCGACCATCGGGAGTGAAATTTCTCCGTCCTCATGGTGGAGCGAGGAGTTTTGGGGTTCCCAAAACATAACCTCGCTCCCTCTTATAAGAACAAAAGACGAGACATTTGTCCTTCGGCTCTTCATGCCCAAGGTTGCAGACCTTAATTCTCTCAATTTGCGCCAAACATCAAAGCTGCCACATTGAAAAAAACAAGGTAACAGACACAAACCACCTTGTTCTTGAAGTGTTCAAAGGATAAGGTGATAATATTCAGTGCGCAACTTGCCAAGTGTAGTAATTGTGTTTTATTGTTTTACTTTGTGAACTATGCCGAGTGTGTTATGTGCGCTGTGTGTCCTCGGTATAGTCTGCATAAATCTAATGCCATGCTAAAACACTGCGGAGGTTCGCCCAAGTGGTTGGAGGCGCAAAGCCACCAAGGAACGTTGCTGCAATCATTTCGGAGAATAGAGAGGTTGCCAATAAATCCACAAGTACATTCTACGGCAGACCAAGTGATGGGTATTTTTCAGTTGAATAGTTGAAAACATGTTGTATAGTGATGAAAATCAAAGACTTGACCTGTCAACAAGTTCTCAACAAAGTTTCTACACAACACTTCATTGGGCAAAAGAGAAACATAGACATGAACATTGAGGATTTCTCTTTTCATCATTCTCTTTCTTTTGTTGAGACATTTGTTGAGAGTATGTAGAGCCGTAAATACTTGATATTCAACACTGTTTTCTGTATATTCAACAAATCAACAAAAATAAGGGGAATAGTCCGCACTTTTAATGGCATAGGACTATCCCCTTCAAATAAGCTCTTCATGCTTATGCTTCAATACTTATCCACGACAGTACGACAGCGCCAAGCCAACAAGCAAGAGGACATTCAACTAAAGGCGGTTGTTCCTCTATTGAGTTGTAGGACAATGACACTACTTTTCTCTTTTGCCCCGTACAACCTCTTTATGATTGTGTCACGAAATCGAAGTGCCCCGTATGAGTTTATACAGAAGCAAAGTGCAACAATCATCTTGAAGCCATACAACGTTTGCCAAATGCCATTGGAAGTTTCTTGTCTCTGTTGTACCTCTGACACAGGCAACAAGCCCTCCTTGTATATCGCCCTTATAACAGAATTGAGTTTCGGGGCGGTGACATGAAGCATATCGACCAATTCACCCTCACTCATCCACAAGTCTTGCAAGTTGGACGGAATGGAAAGTTCTCCATTTCCGTCCATAGTGATTACAGTTCTTTTCATGCCATTCCTCCCATTGTTGGCAAATGCCCCTTGATTCGACTTTCAAAGACAGATATGTCATGCTCCAACTTGTTGCTTGTCACCTTGGCGTATATCTGTGTCGTGGTGATGTTCGTGTGACCGAGTATCTTGCTTACTGTCTCAATCGGCATACCGTATTCCAGAGACAATACTGCAAACGAGTGCCTACTAACGTGGTACGAGATTCGTTTCTTGATGCCACACATTGCAGCCACTTTCTTGATGCGCTTGTTGATAGTGTCAAGTCTGCCGATATTGAACAAGTGGCTGTCCTTTCTCAATGGCTTGTATCTCTCAACAATCTGCATCGGAATATCCATCAGCTTGACTTGAAACGGCACGCCTGTCTTTTAACGCTTGGAAACTATCCAAGGAGCACCGTTTATCATGCTGATGTTGTCCTCCGTCAAGTTCTTTGTGTCAATGAAAGAGATGCCTGTCCAACAGCCAAAAACGAACAGGTCTCTTGCAAACGCCATGTTGGGGTCTTCCAACTTTATCTCTGTCATGGCGGTAAGCTCGTCCAAGGTCAAGAACTCACGTTCCTTGTGGTCTGGGTCAACGTGGTACATGGCAAAAGGGTTTCTCGGTATCTTGCCGTTGTAGTGTGCTGCCGTGACGATATGCTTCAATGGTATGGAGTATATCCAAATGGTGGATTGCGTAAGCCCAATGACATTCTTCAGATACAGGCAATAGTCACGGATGAACTCCTCGGTAAGTTCATTCATCGCCATGTCGCTGCGCTTGTACTGAAACTTGATGAACTCGGCAACGTACCTTCTCACCACAAGATACTTGCGGTAGGTTCTGACGGCTCGGTCTTTCCCCACACGCTTGGCAAAGGCTGCGTTCTCCTTGTCAAAGGCTCTGAGCAATGTCTCGTACTCCGTGCCGATGCCTTGGTATGCGTTTCTCACCATCTCTGCGGTAACGAACGCCTCACGGTCGGAAAGTCGCTGGTAATGCTTGGCGATTTGAGCCTTGATGTTGTCAAGCGCAAAGTTCACCTCCTTGGCTTCCTTGCTTCTGCCCTTGGCTCTGTTGCCCTTGGCATCCCATATCGCCTTGCTTACGCTCTGCTTGCAGCTGAACTGTGCGATAGTTCCGTTAATTGTCACACGTCCCATGATAGGGACAATTCCGTTTCTCTCCTTGCTTCCATTTACATAGAAGACAGTCTTGAATGTACTTCTCATAATTCCTTGCTTTTTGTTTGGTGCAAAATTAAATCATGAGAGTTGCATGGCAAATTCGCAACCTGTGCAGAATGGAGAAGTAAGAACTGAAGCCGTTAAATATGCTTATTAGGGCGTTTCTTTGAGGTAATGACTTGAAAGCGTTTCCACTTCTCAAATCCGCCTTTTTCGCATTTCCTCACG
The DNA here is from genome assembly GCA_002439605.1 of Candidatus Segatella mututuai. Taxonomy (GTDB): domain Bacteria; phylum Bacteroidota; class Bacteroidia; order Bacteroidales; family Bacteroidaceae; genus Prevotella; species Prevotella mututuai. The sequence continues at coordinate 40,629 of DJOI01000030.1, forward strand.
AATGCCACTAAAAGCCAACGACTGCCACAACCACTTGAAACTCAAAATAAAAGCTCAAGTCTGCTATTTTTTGCTTTTTTTATCAGTCTTTTAACTAAAAAGACTCAAA
>DJOI01000082.1:0-13824 GCA_002439605.1 Candidatus Segatella mututuai
TCGATGGCCTTCTCACCACCGCCAAGACGAGCTTGTTCGCGCTTAGCGATCAACTCTTTAATCTTTTCTACTTGTTTACTCATAATTGATGATTATGTATTATTTCTTTCTTTTTCAGAATGATTGCGACTACGGCGATTGCCGAGTTCGCACAATTCGAGCGCAAAGTTACGAAAAAAACCGCAGATAGCACGTTATCTACGGTTAAATATTTAGAATTCTATCAAAATGCGTCCATTTATCTGTCGTCCTGTTAGATAGTTGGGTACGGCATATTGTTGATTGGTCACATCTGTCACCCAGTAGTAGCTATTAACATTGTCGATTCCGAAAAGGTTGAGACAATCCACACCCAGCCATATTTCTTTGAAAAACGACTTCTTGGTGTGCTTGGTATTGTTGTAGAGCAGGTAGCTCATACCTATGTCTGCTCTTCGGTAAGAGGTAGCCCTAAAGGTGTTGGTCTCCAGTTCACGGTGAGGAGCCGAGAATGGCAGTCCGTCGGCGAAGGCCAGCTTGAGCGACATACGCCATCGGTCGCTCCCAGGGAAGTAGTCTGTGAAGAAGAGATTAATGGAGTATCGTTGGTCGGTAGGCAGCGGGATGGACTTTCCGCCCAGCTTCATCTTGGTGTCCATGACCGAAAGGCTGATCCATGAGTCAGTGCCAGGTACGAACTCGCCGTAGAGCTTGAGGTCGAGTCCTGCGGCATGTCCGCTTGCCTCGTTGTTTCCATAATAGGTTACCTTTACGTTGTTGACCGAGTAGGGCACAAGGTTGCTCAACGCTTTGTAGTAGGCTTCAGCCGAGAATCGAAATCGCTGGTCGCCCATGCGGAACCGATAGTCGTATCCTGCAATGAAGTGTATGCTTCGTTGGCTCTTTATCTTCTGGTTGAGCGAGGCAATGGTCGTTCCGTTGACGGTAGAGGTGTCTCTCAGCTCCTTGAAGAAAGGTGACTGATAGTAGAGACCTGCCGCAAGTCGGATGGTGGTGTTCTCGCTATAGGCAGGTATGATGCCCAGCGAGATGCGTGGGCTGAGGATGGTCTCCTTGTTGAAGCTCCATTGGCTCAGGCGCACACCATAGTTGAGGGTGAAATGTGTATGCCCTCCCTTGCTGGCAAAGCGGTAGGTGTCTTGCAAGTATGCTTCTATGCGGTTGGCATCGAGTGTGTTGCGAGCCTTGAGCGAGTAGATTATCATCAAGTCTTTTCCTGTATGGGGCACGCTGTAGCCAGCGCTGTCGCGCATTTCATATTCCACCGTGTTTTCTGATATGTGCTCTTTCTTATAGGTGAAGGCGGCCTCCATCTCGTGGCGTTGCGCTTTGTGTCTGAACATCAGCTTGGCGCTCAGCACGCGTGCTGTCAGATAGTTGCGTGCATGCTCAAAGTAGGTGCCCACGCCCAAATTCTCGCTGGTCTCGGTTTGGTCGAGCCAGTATTGGCTCTGGATGTCGTACTTCTCCTGTTCCTTGGTGTAGAAGGCACTTCCTATCAGCGACAGGTTGGTCTTTGCGCCGAAGTTACGTGTGATGCCGAGAGTTCCGAAGTAGGTGATGAAGCGGTCTTTTTCGTGTCCGTCAAAATACACCTTGAAACTCTTTACGTTCTCCATCGTTCCGAAGGTGGTTTCCCTGTTCTCTGGCTCAAAGTTGTAGTGGTTGTCGGAGATGTAGCCAATGATGTCGAGTTTCCATCGCTGGCTGGGAACATAGCTCAAGTAGGTCTGGTAGTCGAGGTATTTTGGTTTGTATTCGCCCTTGGTCTCCATCGAACCAAGCAAGTATGAGTTGGTCTTGTATCTCACGCTGTTGAGCCACGACAATTTCTTGGTTCCCAGTCCGAAGTAGGCGTCAGCACCCAACAAACTGGCAGCCAGGCTGCCTTCTACCATCTGTTTCTTGCCAGCCTTGGGCTTTAGGGTCTTGTAGGTGATGTCAAGGGCCGAACTCATTTTGTCTCCGTATTTGGCAGCATAGCCTCCTGTCGAGAAGCCTATCTTGTCTACCATATAAGGGTTGATGACGGAAAGTCCTTCTTGCTGTCCGCTTCTTACCAAGAACGGACGGAACACTTCAACATTATTTATATATACGGAGTTCTCGTCGAAGGCACCTCCACGCACATTGTATTGTGACGATAGTTCGCTGTGGGTGCTTACGCCTGCCTGCTGTTGAATGAGGGTCTCTACCGCATTGCCATTGGCAGAAGGTGACATTTTGATATCTTTGGTCTTCAGTTCCTGTGTCTGGCTGGTCTGAATCTTATCGCCTGTCACCTGTACCTCGTCTATTACATTTTCTTCGGCATACAGCACAACCTGTAGGGTCTGCTTGCCATGCGGATGTCGCAACACGCGGGTCTTCGTCTTATAGCCAATCATCGAGAACTTCACCACCACACTGTCTGCAGACATGAGCTGCATGGAGAATTCTCCCTTGAGGGAGGTGAAGGCTATCTTGCCCTGTTTGGCTACCGACACGGTAGCCAGTTCCACGGGATTCATGTCCTGGTCGGTCACTCTTCCACGGAGGGTGAAACTTTGAGCCACAGCCTGTATGGCGGCGACGGTCATTATCGTGAAAATTAGAAAGATTCGTTTCATTAATCATAAAACGCAGAAAAAGTCTTTTTATTATGATGTGTGTATTGTATTTTTTTTAGTAATTTTGCAACCAGATTTCAGAATAGGGTGTCACAACATTAAAAATTTCGTTGTTATTATGCCAACAATTATTTATCCTTCACCTATATTTGGTCCAGTCAACTCCCGCAGGTTGGGAGTCTCATTGGGTATCAACCTCATGCCTTCCGATGGCAAGGTGTGTTCTTTCGACTGTCTGTATTGCGAGTGTGGATTCAATGCCGATTTCCGTCCGCATAAGAAGCGTCCTACACGCGAAGAAGTGCGCACAGCCCTTGAGCAGGTGTTGGCGCAGCGCAAGAACAACAGCGAACCGCTCGACGACATGAGTTTTGCTGGCAATGGAGAGCCTACGGGACATCCCGACTTTTTGGACATAGTCAAGGATACTTTGACTCTGCGCGATAGGTATTTTCCCAAGGTGCGGGTGTCGGTACTCAGCAATGCCACCTATATATATAAACCTGAGGTGCGGGAGGCTCTGATGCTGGTGGAGAACAACATCCAGAAACTCGATACCGTGGATATGGACTATATCCGCAAGGTAGACCGTCCGCAGCAACCTACTTACAATGTGGAGGATGTCATCCGCAATCTTAAGATGTTCCACGGACATGTCATCATCCAGACCATGTTTATGCATGGTGACGGAACCGACAATGTGGGCGAGTGCTATGTGGCTCCCTGGCTGGAGGCGGTAAATGACGTTCATCCAGAAAAGGTAATGGTTTACACTATCGACCGTGAGACCCCCGACAAGTTCTTGGCAAAGGCTACTCATGAAGAACTCGATGCCATTAAGGCACGTGTGGAGGCTTTAGGTATCAAGTGTACTGCCAGCTATTAAGATAATGTGAATGTGTAAATGCCAAGTGTTTATGGTAAAACTATAAAACGCTGGTTAGACTCGAAAAATACTGTTGTACAACTATGTACTTTCATGTCGTACGATATGGTAATCTAATGAAAATGAGGCGCAAAGAAGCACTTCGCCACGTTGTTTTCGCTTCCTTTTAGAATATGCATTTTTATCAGAACACCAGTGGTTTTACATCTGCAAACCAGTTATTCCAACTGCTATGTTGCTACCTTTTTGTGGCTTTTTTTCTTGAATAGGTGGGGGTTGGTGGATAAAACAACCTCGGGAATATTTATCCCGAGGCTGTTGTATCCTTATAAAATGTTGTTTCTTATCCTGCTTTTACTTGGCGGACTCGAATTCGCGAAGGAAGCGAGTGTCATTTTCAGAAAAGAGACGAAGGTCGCTGACACGATATTTCAAATTGGTGATACGTTCTACCCCCATACCGAAAGCATAACCGGTATAGACATTGCTGTCAATTCCGCAAGCCTCGAGGTCGTGAGGGTCAACCATTCCGCAGCCTAAGATTTCTACCCAACCGGTATGCTTGCAGAAGTTACAGCCCTTGCCGCCACAGATGTTACAAGAGATATCCATCTCGGCACTTGGCTCGGTGAATGGGAAGTAACTTGGACGCAGACGAATCTTGGTGTCGGTGCCAAACATTTCTCGAGCAAAAGTAAGGAGCACCTGCTTCAAGTCGGTAAAGCTTACGTTCTTGTCGACATACAAGCCTTCTACCTGATGGAAAAAACAATGGGCACGGGCACTGATGGCCTCGTTGCGGTATACTCGTCCTGGGCAGAGTACGCGAATGGGAGGTTCGTGTGTCTCCATGTAGTGAGCTTCGTCGCCAGAGGTATGGCTACGCAGGAGAATGTTCTTGGTGACATCATTAGGGTCGCTCTGCTCGATGAAGAAGGTATCTTGCATGTCGCGGGCAGGATGGTCGGCGGCAAAGTTGAGCATTGTGAACACGTGCTTGTCGTCGTCGACCTCTGGTCCGTGATAGAGCGTGAAGCCCATACGCGAGAAGATATCTATGATTTGATTCTTTACGATGGTGAGAGGATGACGTGTTCCCAATGCCACTGGGTAAGCTGTACGGGTCAGATCGATATCGTCGCTTGAGGCTTCAGCCTCTTCGAGCTGTTCCTTCAAACCATTGATCTTGTTCTGTGCAACTTGCTTCAACTCGTTGATTTTGATGCCGATAGCCTTTTTCTGGTCGGCAGCTACCGTGCGGAAGTCGGTCATGAGGGCGTTGATTTCTCCCTTTTTGCTTAGGTACTTGATGCGAAGTTGCTCCACCTCTTCTGCATTCTTTGCTGTCAGTGCGCTGACTTCCTTCAAGAGTCCTTCTATTTTCTCTAATAACATATTTCTAACTTAATTAAGTCTAATTTGCGTGCAAAGATAATATTTTTCGGTTAAAATATGAAATATCTCAAAAGAAATGTGTACTTTTGCATGCAAAATTTGAGAAAAACAAGTTGGTTTATGAAAAAACTTTCTTTTATTGCCGTATTCATGGCGACACTGACCATCATTGGATTTTCTGCAACAGGGTGTTCTGACAAGAAACCAGCTGCTGTTGCCGATTCTACAACAAGCGACACCTTAGTGGCAGACACACAGGCTCTGGACTCAACAGAGGCTCTGATAGAGGAAACTCCTATGCCCAAGGCGGCAGATGAGTTATTTGATGACTTTATCTTTAATTTTGCTGCCAACAGAAAGCTTCAGCTTAAACGTGTGCAGTTCCCGCTTCCCGTCTATCGGTATGGAAAGGTGGTGAAGACTATAACCAAACGTCATTGGAGGATGGAGCATTTCTTTATGCGGCAGGATTATTATACACTGATTTTTGACAACCAGCGCCAGATGAATCTTGTTAAGGATACTACTATAGATCATGTGGTGGTAGAGAAAGTGTTTTTTAGGAAGAAGACTGTCCAGCAGTTCCTGTTCAACCGTATTAATGGACAATGGATGATGACTTCTATCAACTATAAGCCGATGTATGCCAATAAAAATGCCAGCTTTTTGAAGTTTTATGGCGCATTTGCATCGGATTCCACTTTCCAGTCGCAGCATCTGCATAATCCCGTCAAGTTTGTAGGACCTGACCCTGATGATGACTTCGGTACGATGACAGGTGACATAGAGCCAGAAACATGGCCTGCCTTTGCTCCTAAGTTGCCCAACGAGATGATATACAACATTCTTTATGGGCAGAAGTATACGGAGAGTAACCAGAAGATATTTGTTATCAGAGGTATTGCCAATGGCATGGAGACACAGCTTACTTTTCGTCGTGTGAGGGGCAAGTGGCTGTTGATGAAGCTGAATATGTAGGGGCGCATCCATATATATAATAAGGTATATTAGGAATGAAAGATATACAGAATTACAGTTTGTTGGTACATAATACATTTGGTATAGATGTTCGTTGCCATCGTTTCGTTGAGTATGGTTCTGTTGCTGAGGCTCAGCGGTTGGTGACCTCTTTGGGAGAGGATGACGAACCCTTGTTGCTTTTGGGTGGCGGCAGCAATCTGTTGCTTACAAAGGATTATCCCGGCACGGTTCTTCATTCAGCGATACTTGGTATACGAGTTGTGGCAGAGGATAGCGACAAGGTATTGCTGGAGTGTGGCAGTGGTGAAGTCTTCGACGATGTGGTGGCCTATGCCGTGGAGCATGGATACCATGGAGCGGAGAATCTTTCGCTTATACCTGGTGAGGTGGGTGCCAGCGCTGTGCAGAATATAGGTGCCTACGGGGCAGAGGCAAAAGATATTATATACAAGGTGGAAGCTGTAGAGATAGCTACAGGAAAAGTGGTGTGGCTGTCGAACGAAGACTGCGGATATGGTTATCGTCAGAGCAGATTCAAGCATGAATGGCACAACAAATATCTTATCACGCATGTGATATATAAGTTTTCTCATACTTTCATCCCGTCGCTCGAATACGGAAACATCATTTCCTCATTGGCAGCCAAGGGCATTTCGAATCCTACGGCAGAAGAGGTGCGCCAAGTTATTATAGAGATTCGCAGGGCCAAGTTGCCCGATCCTGACGTGCAGGGCAATGCCGGCAGCTTTTTTATGAATCCTATTGTGGAAAAGGACAAGTACAGGGAGTTGGCTGCCTTGTATCCTGGAATGCCTCATTACACGATAGATGGCGCTCATGAGAAGATACCTGCGGGATGGATGATAGACCAGTGTGGCTGGAAAGGGAAGAGTCTTGGTCGTGCTGGGGTGCACGACAAACAGGCATTGGTATTGGTAAACCGTGGTGGAGCTACGGGGACGGAAATTGTGACGCTTTGTCGCACGATACAAAAGGATGTGAAGAATAAGTTCGGTATAGATATCTATCCCGAGGTGAATATATTCTGAAGAGTACACAAGATATGTTGAAGGTAACACTATTGGGAACAGGTACTTCGGGTGGAGTGCCCGCATTGGGATGTCAATGTGACGTTTGTCGCAGTGCTGACCCTAAAGACAAGAGGCTGCGAAGCGCAGCCATGGTTGAGACTGAAAGTACCCGGTTGCTGATAGATGCCGGTCCAGACATCAGACAACAGATGCTCGGTGTGCTTTTCAAGAAAATAGACGGTGTGCTTATAACCCATAAACACTACGACCATGTGGGAGGAATCGATGATTTGCGTCCTTTCTGCAAATATGGCGATATAGATATCTATGGTGACAAGATTGTGACGAAATCGCTGCCTATCACTATGCCTTATTGCTTTCCGGCTTCTTCGGAAGAACTCTATCCCGGTGCTCCCAAGTTACAGCTACATACCATCGAGCCTCACCATATATATAAGATAGGTGATATTGAGTGGATGCCCGTGCGGGTGATGCACGACAAGATGCCAATTCTTGGGTTTCGGTTTGGCAAGTTTGCCTATATTACGGATATGAAAACTATACCAGACGATGAGCTACCTTACTTGAGAGGAGTACAGGTACTCGTTGTCAATGCCTTGAGATTCGACAAACCGCATCACAGTCATCAATTGGTGGACGATGCCATTCGTTTTTCGACGAGGATAGGAGCCGAGAGAGTTTATTTTACCCACATGACTCATGACATAGGCTTGCATGATTTTGCCAACAAGCGTTTGCCGGGAGGTTTTCAATTTGGCTATGACGGACAGGTAATAGAGCTGTAATAAAGTTGCAAGGAAAAAGCGCAAAAAGTATTGTAAAAAGGCTATTCAAAAGTAATGGAAAAACTTTAACCTTTGTTAGCAATTTGTAAATACTTGATTATTAGTGTATTGTAAAATAGTTACAAAAAGACGTAAAAAAAAGACGTAAAAAAAAGAACAACGTATTGAAAAAATACTTACCTTTGCATCGTTTTAATAAACAAATGATTGTTTTACAGATTTAAAAAGCAAAGAAAATGAAGAAATTAGTTTTGATGTTCGTAGCTATTGCAGCTATCTCTTTCGCATCTTGCGGTGGTAACACAAAGTCAAATGCAAACTCTGCAGATTCAGTTGACACAACAGCAGTTGATTCTGCTGATACTGTAGCTACTCCTGACTCTGCTGCTACAGACTCAGTTGCAAAGTAATTTAAGTATTAGTATACTTAGCGAACGAAAAATGAGAGAAACACCGCTGGACCTATGGTCTGGCGGCTTTTTCGTTTATATACACCAAACTTTTTTATGATAGATACAAGTGCATTTCAAGGTAAAAAGGCAGCTTATTATACATTAGGCTGTAAACTGAACTTTTCGGAGACCTCTACTTTTGGCAAAATGCTCGAAGACATGGGCGTGGTAACTGTCAAGAATGGAGAACGTGCAGACATTTGTTTAATTAACACTTGCTCGGTAACAGAAGTCGCCGATCATAAGTGTCGTCAGGCTATACACCGTATGGTGCGCCAGAATCCTGGAGCGTTTGTTATTGTGACAGGTTGCTATGCGCAACTTGAATCGGAGAATGTGAGCAAGATAGAAGGTGTAGACCTTGTGTTGGGTGCCAACGAGAAAGCGCATCTGATACAGTACCTCAGCGATGCCTGGGCGCAGAAGTTTGCTTTGGAAGCAGGACTGGAGGAGGGTGGTGTGGATGCTTTGCACGAACATCACAGTGTGAAGACTAAGGACATTAGTTCTTTTCAGCCTTCTTGTTCGCGAGGAAGCCGTACCCGTTATTTTTTGAAGGTACAGGATGGCTGCAACTATTATTGTACTTATTGCACCATTCCCTTTGCCCGGGGCAACTCGCGTAATCCAAGTATCGCCTCGTTGGTGGAACAGGCCAAGCGGGCGGCAAGCGAGGGAGGAAAGGAAATAGTGATAACTGGTGTTAACATAGGTGACTTCGGACGGACAACTCATGAGCGTTTTCTCGATTTGGTGAAGGCACTCGACCAGGTGGATGGAATTCAGCGTTATCGAATATCCAGCTTGGAGCCCGATTTGTGTGATGATGATTTGATAGCTTATTGCGCGGAGAGCCGTGCTTTTATGCCACATTTCCATATTCCGTTGCAGAGTGGTAGCGATGAGGTGCTGAAGTTGATGCATCGTCGTTATGACAAGGATCTCTTTGCCCATAAGGTAAACCTGATCAAGGAGAAAATGCCCGATGCATTTATTGGCGTGGATGTAATGGTGGGTTGCCGTGGTGAGACTCCCGAGTGTTTTGAGGAGTGTTATCAATTTCTGAAGAGTCTGCCAGTCACGCATCTCCATGTGTTCCCTTATTCGGAACGTCCAGGTACTGCGGCTCTTCGTATTCCCTATGTGGTAAGCGACAAGGATAAGAAGTTGCGTTCCAAACGACTGCTCGAATTAAGTGATGAGAAGACACAGGCTTTCTATGCCAAGTATGTAGGAACGGAGGCTGAGGTTCTCTTCGAGAAAGCACCACGTGGTAAGGCCATGCATGGCTTTACCAAGAACTATGTGCGTGTGGAGCTGTCGCCAGTTTCTGCAAAGGAAGAATATGACAACCAGCTTATCAGGGTTCGGCTGGGCGAGTTTAATCACGACAAGACAGCCCTGAAGGCGGAGATTCTTTAACGATGAGCTATTACAATGACTTTGGCACTTGGATACGCCATCGGTTTCCCTTTAGGGTGCAAAAGATATCTATCGATGCAGGGTTTTCCTGTCCTAACAGGGATGGAAAAATATCAAGTGGCGGTTGTACCTATTGCGACAACCGAACTTTCAACCCGGGCTACTGCGACCGCCTGAAAACCATTACCGAGCAACTGGAAGAAGGCAAACGTTTCTTTTGCAGAAAATATCCAGATATGAAGTATTTGGCTTACTTCCAGGCGTATACCAATACCTATGCCTCAACAGAAGAGCTTCGCAGAATGTATGAGGAGGCTCTCAGAGTGGATGGAGTGGTGGGAATAGTCATAGGTACGCGTCCAGACTGTGTAAGTGATGATTTGCTTGATTATTTAGAGGAATTGAACAAGCGCACATTCGTCTTGGTGGAGTATGGCATAGAGACGGCCAATGATGAAACCTTGTTGCGAATCAACCGTGGTCATGACTTTGCCTGTAGTAGAAAGGCGGTGGAGTTGACGCATGCCCGAGGCATATTGACTGGAGGACATATCATCATAGGGCTTCCAGGCGAGGATGCAGAGGAGAGCCTGCGCCAGGCTCCTGTTATCTCTTCGTTGCCTCTTGACATACTGAAGATACATCAGATGCAGGTTATCAAGGGCACTCGACTTGCCAAAGAATACGCAGAGCATCCTTTTCATGTATATACGGTAGAGGAATATATAGAAGTGCTCGTGAATTATATCGGACTTCTTAGAAAAGACTTGGTGCTCGAACGTTTCGTAAGCCAGTCGCCTGCCGATATGCTGATAGCTCCCAAGTGGGGGCTGAAGAACTATGAGTTTACCAATTTGCTCAACAACAGGCTGAGGCGAGAAAAGAGAGGACTATCATTATAAAAACTTAATTATTTGGCACAGATAACCTGTTTGTGCTTAATAATTTGTATCTTTGTCGCTTGATATGGCAAAGGTAGCAATCGTTATATTGAATTGGAACGGGCAGAAGATGTTGGCAAAATATCTTTCTGGTGTTGTGGAATATTCCCGACAGGATGCAGAAGTATGGGTGGCAGACAACTCTTCTACCGATGGATCGATGCATCTGTTGGAAACGCAATATCCACAGGTGAAGACGGTAGTCTTGGAGCAGAACTTTGGTTTTGCAGAGGGATACAACCAAGCCTTGAAGCAGATAGAGGCGGAGTATTATGTCTTGCTGAACAGCGACGTGGAAGTGACGCATCATTGGCTTACGCCGCTCATTGAGTTCATGGACAGTCATCCGCAGGTGGCAGCCTGTCAGCCCAAATTGTTGTCTGAGTACGATAAGGACAGTTTTGAATATGCTGGCGCATGCGGTGGCTTTTTAGACAAATATGGTTATCCTTTCTGTCGGGGGCGTATCTTTGGGACAGTTGAGCGCGATAATGGACAGTATGACTATCAGCAGGAAGTATTGTGGGCTACGGGAGCATGTATGATGATCCGATCCAAGGACTATTGGGAGGCTGGAGCCTTTGATGGTAGATTTTTTGCGCATAACGAAGAAATCGATTTGTGCTGGCGTCTACGTTTGATGGGGCATAAGATATACTGTATACCTGAGAGCGAGGTATATCATGTGGGCGGTGGTACGCTTCCCAAGACCAACCCCATGAAGACTTTTCTTAATTTCAGAAACAATCTGACGATGCTTTATAAAAACTTGGATGAAAGGGAATTGCGGCATGTAATGTTCGTGCGGTGGTTCCTGGATTATTTGGCCGCATTCGAGATGTTGGTTCTGAAACGAAACTGGGGGGACTTCAAGGCTATCTTCAAGGCTCGAAGAGCTTTCAAGAATTGGAGGCACGAGTTTGAAGAGGATCGGCAGAGGATACAAAAGGGCAAAGTGGAGAAACATATCCCTCAAGTGTTTGATTGTTCCATTCTTTGGCAATACTATGCAAAAGGCAAGAAATTCTTCTCTCAGTTGTAAGATACGGCCAAAACTTGAGATGTAGAACAAACTTAAGATACAAAACAAATTTTAGAATACAGAATCTATGATGAAGAAACAAATGATGCTGGTGCTGGCATCCTTATTAACCTTGTCGGCTCAAGCACAGGCAAATTTTAGCGTGTCGGTGTCCAATCCGTCTAAGGCTGAGAGAACAGACGAACCTGTGGTTATCGACATCCGTCGGTATGGTGACATACAGCGTGCCGTGGTTACGGCTGCTGACGGCACGGAAATACCTTGTCAGCTCGACGACACCAATAGGGATTGTACAAACGACGAACTTTGTTTTTTGGTGAATCTTGGCAAAAAAGAAACCAAGGATTACCACGTGCAACTCTTTACGGAGGGCAAACAGGCGGAATATCCAGCTCGTACCTTTGCAGAGTTGTGCTTGCCAAGCAAGAACAAAAAACTGGCCAAGAACCAACAGGATATTTATTTGCGCAGTATCTCCTTCGACAAGAAAACAAAGGATCCTTACCATTATGTCCATTCGCATGGTGTCTGCTTTGAGAGCGAATTGGTGGCAATGCGCATATACTTTGACCATCGGCAGACCGTCGATCTGTATGGAAAGGTAAACAAAGGATTGGTGATTCGTGATACCCAGTTCTATCCTTCTGACGAACAGTTGAAGGCAGGTTCGGGTGATGATTGCCTATGGGTTGGAAATACTTATGGCTTGGGTGCCCTTCGTGGTTGGGATGGACAGAACCAGGTGCTGCTGACCGACGTGATGTATCGAGAGCAGAGAATTGTCTCGGAAGGCCCGGTAAGAGCCATCGTCGAAGTAGTGGACAATGGCTGGATACCTGCTCCAGGATTGAAACCTGTCAATGCTACCATACGTTATACCATCTATGCTGGGCATCGCGATTTCGATGTCGATGTGTTCTTTAATAAAGATGTGTCTGATTATCAGTTTGCCACAGGACTTATCAATGTGAAAGGTTCCAGCGAATATAGTGATGGAAAGGGCTTGCGAGGCTGTTATGGAAGCGACTGGCCAACGGGCAAAGACGACGGCAAGCACAAACTTGAAACTGTAGGCTTGGGTATCTATGTGCCACAGGCAGCCTTGGTAAAGCAGGTGCCTGCCGATAAAGACTGTTATACAATGGTGGTTCGTCCTTCGGTCAACAAGTTGAGTTACAAATTGGCTTATACCAGCGCCAATGAGACTTATGGTTTCAAGGGTGAGAAAGAGTGGTATCAGTGGTTGAAAGATTGGAAAAAACGGAATGAAGACCCCGTACTTGTGTGTTATAGGGTTCATTGATAACTACACAAAAGAGCAATAATGAGCAAAAACATGCCTTTTTGTTCGTTATTGCTCCTTTTGATTAAAAAAACTTAGCAAAAAAGCTTTGTTTTTATAAGATTTTTTAGTATTTTTGCACTCGTAATGCTGATAGATAGCGACAAAGTGAAAAATATTTTTAAATATATGGCATTCATGGCGGTGACGCTTCTTCTTTGTTCGGCTTGTGAGCTCAAGTTTAAGCCGAATGAGGAGACGGAAACTACTGTGTCCGTACAGCGCTATGACCGTCTGGAAAGTCGTTATCTTACTACTGGTGACTTCTCTGCTTTGCAACAGATGAATACCGATTATCCAATAGAAACCCGTACATTGATAGAGAAGATGCTCCAGTTAGGAACGATTACCGATGCCAATATCAGCAATCGGTTTTTGATGTTCTATCAAGACTCTACCCTGCAGTCGCTTATAGCCGATGCTGAGGCTGAGTATGCCAATATGGATGATATCAACAAGCAACTGAAAGAGTCGTTTGAGCGTCTGAACGCCTGGATGCCAGAGTTGCAATTGCCTTCCTTCTATGCGCAGATAGGAGCGCTCGACCAGAGTATTGTTGTGGGTGAACACTCTGTTGGTATATCGCTGGACAAGTACATGGGTAGCGAGTATCCGCTGTATAAGAAGTTTTATACAGCCCAGCAACGTTCTACGATGACGCGTGCTTATATTGTCCCCGATTGTCTTACTTTCTATCTGTTGAGCATTTTCCCTATGGATGATTTCGATAATCGTTTGCAGCTTGACAGAGATTTGCATATGGGCAAAATCATGTGGGTGGTGAATAAGGCGATGAACAAGGAAATCTTTACAACCAGTTATGTAAAAACCATCAGTAGTTATCTGAAGCGAAACCCGAAGATAACAATACGGCAATTGCTGGAGTGCAAGGACGATTCTCCCATTAGAGCATTGCA
>DJOI01000082.1:13874-16348 GCA_002439605.1 Candidatus Segatella mututuai
AAAGATTGATTATGAAGAAACTTATAATATTTATAGCAACTTTTATGATGGTGTCGTCGATACAGGCTGCTGAGAAGTTGAATTTGACTGATATTGCGTCAAGATGTTTTTCTGCTTCTTATGTCAGTGGAGTGAATCCTATAGATGGCACCGACCTGTATGCTTCTATCAGCAAGGATGGAAGCCAGATTCTGAGTTATTCGTTTAAGACTGGCAAGCGGGTGGCAGTCTTGTTTGATGTTGTATCATGCAAGGCTCCTTTCAAGTCTGTAGATGGTTACGTGCTGAGTCCTAACGGTAAGCGAATGCTTATCCTTACTAAGCGTAAGGCTATTTATCGTCGTTCTTTTACGGCAGAGTATTTTATTTACGACCTTGGCAGCAAGTCTTTGAGCAAGTTGTCGGAAGGTGAGAACCAGCAGGTGGCCACTTGGTCTCCAGATTCTCGTCATGTGGCTTTTGTAAGAGAGAACAATCTTTTCATAACAGACGGAAAGAAGGAGGTTCAAGTTACGAAAGACGGAAAGTTTAACGAGGTTATTAACGGCATTCCTGACTGGGTGAATGAGGAGGAGTTTGCCTTTAATAAAGCCTTTGCCTGGAATGCTGACGGAACGGCGCTTAGTTGGATTCGCTATGACGAGTCGAAGGTGAAGACTTACTCCCTTCAGCTGTTCTGTGGTCAACAGCCAGCCTTGACGCAGTATGCCGACTATCCTGGAGAATATTCCTATAAGTACCCTAAGGCTGGTCAAGACAACTCTGTGGTGAGTCTTTGGAGTTATGATGTGAAGGCGGGAAAGACTGTTCGCATGAACGTGCCCTTGACTTCGGATGGTTATATACCCCGGGTAAAGCAGGCTCCTGATGCCAAGAGTATGATAGCCTTTACTATGAACAGGCATCAGGACGAACTGAATCTTTATTCTTTCAATCCTTTCACGGGCAAGGCAAAGTTGCTGATTAAAGAGAGTGTGCCCAAGTATGTGAAGGAAGAAGTGGTGGAATGGACGCGTGTTGGCAACAAGTACATATTGCTGCCCAGTGACAGGGACGGTTTTATGCATCTTTATCTTTACGACATCAATGGAAAACTAATTCGTCAAGTAGAAAAAGGTGACTACGAAGTGACGGATGTCTATGGCATGGATGAGAAAACAGGAGATATCTATTTTCAAGCAAATATGCTGAGTCCGCACGACAGACAGGTATATGTGGCACATGCCAACGGCAAGATAGAACGGCTGACAGATGCACGTGGTAGCAATACTGCCGTGTTCTCGGCTGATTATCGTTATTTCTTCAATACATGGAGCAGTTACGATCATCCTTATGTCTTCACCTCGCGAACCAATCGTGGAAAGGTGGTACGAGTGTTGGAGGATAACAAGGAATTGCTCGACAAGATAGGCCGGTATAATTGGGGCAAGCGTGAGCTTTTCTCCTTCACTACCTCTGAGGGGGTGAAGCTGGATGGGTGGATGGTGAAGCCTGTAGACTTTGATGCCAACAAAAAATATCCTGTTATACAATTTCAGTATTCTGGTCCTGGTAATCAGCAGGTGATGGATGCATGGGGAACAGGAAGCATGGGCAATGGTGGAGCCTTCGACTATTATCTGGCTCAGGAAGGATATATCGTGGTTTGCGTTGATGGTCGTGGCACAGGGGGAAGAGGTGCTGACTTTGAAAAATGCACCTATCTGCGACTTGGAGACTTGGAGGCAAAAGATCAAGTTGAAACAGCCCTATACTTAGGCAGCCTTCCCTTTGTTGACAAAAATCGTATCGGCATTTGGGGGTGGAGCTTTGGTGGATTCTGCACACTGATGAGCATGAGTGAGGGACGTCCTGTTTTCCGAGCTGGTGTTTCGGTGGCACCTCCCACCAACTGGCGATATTATGACACCATCTATACAGAGCGTTATATGCGAACCCCAAAAGAAAATGCCGAAGGCTATTTGACAAATCCAATGGAGCGTGTGGACAACTTGCATGGTGCGTTGCTTCTCTGTCATGGAATGGCGGATGATAATGTTCATCCTCAGAATACATTCGAGTATGCCGAGGCATTGGTGCAGGCCGACAAGGATTTTAAGGAAGTGTACTATACCAATCGGAATCATGGCATATCTGGTGGCAACAGTCGTCGACATCTTTTGCGTCAGATTGTGAATTGGTTTAATGATAATATGAAATAAAACGATTTGAAAAATGAAAGCTAAAAACGGCTTCAATCTTCGTACTGTTTGTGGAGAAAATATTGTAGTGGCAGAAGGCGAGGAAAATATAGATTTTAGTAATATCATCAGCATGAATGAAAGTTCTGCTTATCTGTGGAAGAACATTCAAGGAAAGGATTTTGAGGTGAAGGACCTGGTGAATCTGTTGACAGAAATGTATGATGTGGATGAGGAAACTGCCACTCGTGATGCGCAGGTGTTGGTAGACCAATGGAAACAGGCTGAGATTAT